>DATCFJ010000080.1:0-5704 GCA_036509605.1 Polyangiaceae bacterium
TGGCTCATCCAAAATCAGGATCCGGCACTCGTTTTGCGCCAACGCCCGCGCCAAACACAACAATTGCCGGTCGCCCTGGCCCAGCTCTCGCGCGCTCTGTTCTAGATCGAAAGGCGGCGCGCCCTCGGGCAATACGCGCGCTAGTGCTGCTCCCGCGCGCCGCTTTTGAAGGGCGCGATCCAGTAAGCCGTAGCGCCCCGGCAGCGCATTGAGCAGCACGTTCTCGGCCACGCTCAGATCCGGACACAGCGCTGGCTCCTGAGACACGAACGCGACACCGAGGGCTTGCGCCTGTTCGGGGTTCTTCGGCGCGTACGACCGCCCCATCAGCTCGAGCGTGCCGGCGTCAGGGCTGTGCGTGCCGGCCAAGATCTTGAGTAGCGTGCTCTTGCCGGCGCCGTTTTCGCCGAGCAACGCGTGCACTTCGCCGCGGCGCAGGGTGAGTTGCACGTCCGATAGCGCTTTGGTCGCGCCGAAGCTCTTGTTCAAGCCGGCAACGCGCAGGCACGCTTCGTCGTTTTCGCTCACGCGCTCGCCTGCGGAGTTATCGCGTATCGAGCCATTGCGCCAAGTTCGGCTTGACCAGCTCGGCAATAGCCGGCGTTTGCAGGTTGTCTTTGTCGACCAACGTGGCACCCGTGTCGATGCGCGTTTCTACCGGTTGCTTCTGCAAGTGTGCGGCGATCGCCTTAACCGCCAGGTAACCCATCTTTAGCGGATCTTGCAGAACGAGCGCGTCGATCTGTCCGGCGCGGACTCCCGTCACGAGCTTTTCTGACGAATCGAAGCCGATGAAGCGCACTTTGCCGGCGAGGTCGGCCTTCTGCAGCGCCAGCAACATGCCGAAGGTGGTCGATTCGTTGGGTGTGAAGATGCCGTTGATCGTCCCTTTGGCCGCATTTTGCGCCAAGAGTAGGTTCTCGCTGGCGGCGTGCGCGCTCTCTGTGGTGGCTCCGCCATAGCGATTGTCGGACACGACTTTGATGCCGGGAAACTTCGCGATCCCTTCCAGAAAGCCCTCTTCGCGGTTGGTGGTGCTGGCTGAGCCTTCCAGGTAACGCAGCACGAGCACGTTACCCTTACCGCCCAGCAGCTTGCCCATGCGCTCTCCGGCGCGCGCGCCCGCGGCGTGGTTATCCGTGGCTACGAAGCTCACGTACGATTTGTCTTTCAGGTCCGAATCGAAGATCACGACCGGGATCTGCGCGTCTCCCGCTGCTTTCACCGGCGCGGCCAACGCGGTGTCATTGAGTGGCGCGAGCACGATGCCGGACACGCCCTGGGCGGTGAAGCTCTGCACCAGGTCGACTTGCGACTTCAGGTCGTCTTCCTTGAGGGGGCCCTTCCAGACGATGTCGACCTTCACTTCGCGCGCCGCCTTTACCGCGCCCGCGTGCACGGCCTTCCAAAATTCGTGCGTCGTGCCTTTCGGAATCACCGCAATCCGAATTGCAGTGGGCTTGTCTGGCGCAGCGCTCGCCCCGTCCGCGCTCTTCTTCTTGCACGACACGCTCAGCAGCGCGCCCGCGCACAAGGCCCAGACCCAAAATAATCGCCTATTCACGATCGCGATTCTATGCACAAAAGCCTGACGACGGGGTACGCGGGATTTGCTGGGAAATGTGCTGGTATTGCGACTCGAGGCGCAGAGCCGAAGAAGGCCTTTTAGGGTGCTGCTCCCAACACGGTGCGGCCTGGAACGGCGCGGCGTGCTCGCGCTCCGCGCGCCGCGGCGTCCCAAGCGTCGGCCTCCGGCCGCCGCGGGTCCCCAACGACGGCGTGGGGCGTGGGGCCGGCGTGCGGAGTACCTTGGTGTCGCTCCCGACGGGGGAGTGCAACGAATGAAAGAGAGTGAGAGAGACGGGGGCAAGGCGCGTGGGGGCGGCGGTGCCTGGGCGCGATTGCGGCAGGTCATTTTGGAGCACACTCCTTCGGGTGTTCCGCAGCGTCGCGCACTGAGGGAATGTTGTTTTGTCATCGGGCGTGGTTGGCAGCGCGTTGTGCGTGCGATTTCGTGACGCCGCGAACGTTGCGCGATGAGCTGACGGCCTGCAGTGGCGTTGCGGCTTCACGAGATCGTCTGCTTTAGCCCAGAGCTTGAATTGGCTGGAGTTGATTATTTTGTTGACGGGATCTGGGAGGGGGGAGGGAGCACGGACGCAGGGCGAACGTTTTTATATGGCGTGGAGGCGCATGGGTTTGGCGAGCTTGAGTCATCTCACGCGGACGGCTTTAGACGCGCTTCGGGGCTTGAAAACGGCTCTGGAGGCGATTGTGAAGCGCCAAAATCATCGTGTTATGCAAAGAAGCATGAGCGATCGCTATCAGTTGGTTGCATTGGGGAACGAACAACTCGTGACGGCGCTTTCGAAGCTCGTACGGCGCGAGAACGACGCGCTGTCGGACTTGCTCGCGCACCTTGCGGAGTTTGACGAGCGAGACCTTTATCTTGAGCTCGGCTTCACATCACTGTTCGCGTACTGCACGGAGGCGCTCGGCTTTTGTAAGTCGTCGGCGGGGCGGCGCATTGCGGCGGCGCGGGTGTGTCACAAGTATCCGGAGGCGTTTGTGCGGGTGGCGAAGGGAGAGCTGCAGCTTTACCCCTTCGGGTATCACGAAGCGCGTTCGGTGGTGTTTTTGCTCGCTCAACACTTGAACCCGGAGAACGCAGCAGGGTTGTTCGAGGCATGCAGCAACAAGAGTTACGAGCAGGTCGAGTTGGTGCTCGCGGCTCGCTTCCCGAAACCCGATGTGCGGGATTCGATTCGTCGCTTACCGTCGCGGGATCAGCCAATCGCTCCCCATATGGGGAGTGCGGTTCGAACGCTGTCCGTCGCGCACACGTCGCCGGACCCAGCTGGGTCGCGACCGCCGGTCGCGCAGATCACGCCAGATCTGTCTGGGCCGTGGCCGCCGGTCGCGCGGACCCCGTCTGATCCGCCTGGGCCGCGACCGTCGGTACACCCCGCGTCGCAGCCCCCGCCCCGAGCGCGAATCGAGCCACTGTCAGCCGATCGCTTCGGCGTGCACTTTACGGCTGATGCAGAGTTTCGAGAGCTGCTCGAGGAGGTGCGGGCGCTTGCTAGTCACTCGGAACCGAGGGGCGAGCTGTTGCCTCTGATGACGCACGCATTGGAGGCCTATCGGCGTGAGTTGCAGAAGAAGCGATTTGGCGTCGGTCGGAAGCCGACGCGTGCTCGGAGCGCGAAGAGCAGCGCGGCGCGTGTAGCAACGCGCTCGCGTTACGTGTCGGCGGCGGTTTCTCGCGAGGTTTACGTGCGCAACGATGGTTGCTGCACGTTCGTCGCTGCGGACGGGCGGCGCTGTAGCGCGCGGACGTTCCTGGAGCTCGATCACATTCAACCTTGGGCAGATGGCGGAGAGTCGACGGCCGGCAATCTTCGGCTGAGGTGTCGAGCGCACAATCAGCACGCGGTGCGCGCTCACTTCGGCGAGGACTTGATTCGAAATGCAGTCGCTGATTCGCGGCGAACGCGCTCGCCGTGCTGGCCCTCGGCCGCGCGCGGCGGGTCTTGGCGCCGCGTCCGGCCTTGAGGGCCACGGGCGCCCGGAGCTGGGAAGCAGCGAGGACGACCGGTCGCGTTGCGCCGTGTCGCGCCGGGGAGCACACAAAAAGGCACGAGCAGCTCCTTTCGAAGCTGCTCGTGCGTCGGTAACGGACGGGCTCTCGGAGAAGGGCCCGTCGGGGTTGGGTTCAGCGCGCCATGTTGGAGGGGGGCGGAGCGGCGAATTGCCCGGGGAAGGGGCTCGCGGTGTCGCGGCGTTGTAGCTCGCGCTCGGTCCAGGGCAGTTGGCTGCCGCGTTCGTGGAAGAAGGCGATGCCGATGACGCCGACGTTGCGGTCGTTACCCTTGCGGGCGGCGTAAGAGTCTTTGACGGCGCCGAAGCGGAAGGCGGCGACTTCGGCTTGGCTGCGGCGGAAGCCGTCGATGCTGAGCGAGCTCCAGGGATCGATCAGGTAGCCGCGTTTGGCGAGCGAGCCGTCTTTGCCGTCGACTACGTCGAGGCCGTCCACGGTAGCGACGGCTTCGAAGCGGTTGCCGGTGTGGTTTTCGATTTGGATCGTGTAGCGCTGGCCGTCCGCGCCAACGACGTAGTCGCGGCCGCCGAAGCTTTCGCTCGGTAAAGGCGAGCCATTTTCGTCTAGGATGTGCACGGTGAGTGCGCCCTGCGCGACATCGAGATTCGAGCCCTCGAAGCTGCCGTAAGCGTTGCCGGCGCGACGCGCCATGGCTTGTACGCCGGACTGGTCGTTGTAGTTCAGCGAGACCAACGAGAACGGATGCAGGTAGTCGGCGCGGTCGAAGGACTGGTTCGAGACGTAGCTCGTGCGTGTCTCGCCCCACGTGGTGCCGAGACCCGGGCGCTCGGTCTTCTTTTCGGCGGGCGGTTGGTACGCGCTGCCGGAGTGCGCGGAGCGCGGCGCGGCGGCGGGCGCGGGGGCATCCGCGCGGCCAGCGCTTTCCATGGCGCTTGCGCTGGGCGGCGCCGCTTGCGGTTCGCCCGCGGGACCGGAGGCAAAGGCGCCATCGCTCGGCGCGGCGGGTGCCTCTTCGCTATCAGGCGCGGCGCTTGGAGCGTTGCGCGCTTGGGGTGAGGTGCTCGAGTGCGAGCAGGCCGCAGCGAGGGGCAAAATCAAAAGACAGGTGGAAATCTTGAGCAGGTTCATGGCGTTTCTTCTCCGTTCGTTACCGACACCGAAGAAACGCAGCACGCGGCCCGGACCTTACAGTCGCATCAACTGGCGCAATTTTGTCGCAAAAACAGCTAGCCCGGGCCTGTTCGCTTTTGCTGGCGGGGCTTGGGGCGTCAGACTACGCTCCACCTTTGAGGAGGAGCCTTATGCGACGTTTCATGACGCTTTTGGTTGCAGTGACGGCGGCAGCGCTTTCTGTAGGTGCCTGTAGCAGCGACAGCGGTGGTGGTGGCGGTGGCGGCGGCGGTAGCCCGATCGGCATGGCAGGCGCTGCGGGAGACAACGGCGGCGGTCCGACGAGCCTAGCCGGCGGCGCCGGAGACAACGGCGGCGGCAACGACGCGCAATGCGTGAAGGTGAACGCCGCGTACACTGTCAGCAGCTTCTTGGCTGCGACGACCAAAGGCGGAGCGTGCGACAACGCCACTGACGCCGCGACAACCTGCGTCAACGACATGGCCGTCGTCGCCGGCACCTGCGGCAAGGGCTGCCTCGGCATGGGCAACGACGCTGCTCAAGCGGCCTGCGTTGCGGACTGCGTCAATAACAGTGGCAACTTGGCGGACGGCTCCGGGCCGCTCGGCACAGAGTGCATGGCCTGCTACACGGCCGACGTGGAGTGCGCGCGCAAGAATTGTCTCGCGCGTTGCGGCCTCGCGCCAGGCAGTGTGGACTGCGCAGACTGCCGTTACGAAATGGGCTGTGCTCAGCCGTTCTACGCGTGTACCGGCTATCCCGATCCGCGCGCTACGAGCGGCGGTGAGGGCGGCGCCGGCGGGGGCTGACGCTCGACTCTCTCATGCGTAACTCGAAACGCAGCGCCCTCGTTTGCGCCTGGGCCGTCGGCTGTGCGCTCAGCATCCCGGCTGTGGCGAAGGCCGGCGGCTACGACACTCCCATGTTGTACACGGCTCGCCACATGGGCATGGGCGGCGCAGCGATTGGCTACGTCAGCGACCCGTCGGCGTTGTTTCACAACCCGGCGGG
>DATCFJ010000081.1:0-2177 GCA_036509605.1 Polyangiaceae bacterium
CGGCGCCGCCGCCCTCACCGGCCTCTCCACTGCTAGTGATGCTCGGCCCTGCGCACGGGAAGCTGGCCCCGGCGGCAGGAGTGCCAGCGCCCCCTGATCCACCCGTCGCGGCTGCGCCAGCTGTGCCACCGTCCGAACCGCATCCAACCCCGCTCACCAAGCCGAAAAATAGAACAACCGCGAGTCTGCCAGCGGCAATTGAGCGCATTGTAATGGACAATGCATCATAGAAGACATTATGCTTGAGCGGGTAAGCATGAACAAGCGCAGCTCGGACATCAACGTGAAGGGCACGCCAACAAACACTCTCGGCACGCAAGCTTGGCGTTTGGACATGAAAACCCGCTGCCAAATCATCGCTGCAACTGGCTGAAGGCAACAGCGTTGCGTCCACCTGCCGCATGACTGGCGCCGCGAAGCGCACGGTCCTCAAGCTCTTGGCTGACATCGGCGCGGTCTGCGACGACTACCAAGACAAGACGCTCCGCGGCCTGTCAGTAACACCTCGCTGCCCCGCGCGCGTCCGCGGCATGATTTCCGCGGCGCCGTCATCGGTCGACGGTTCAAGTCAGAGCAGAGGCCGCTGCGGTTGCCAGCGTCGCCGCCGTTTCGTGCGGCAGGGGGACGAGTTCGCCGCGGAGCGCGCAGCAGACGGCGTGTTCGAGATACGCGCTGGGCTCGACGCCTGCGAGCTTCGCGCTCTCGACGAACGAATACAAGATCGCGGCGGCTTCGGTGCCGCGTTTGGAGCGGGAGCCAAAGTGATTGACTCTGCCGATCACGGGCCCACGCAACGCACGCTCTCATCCCACTCGGGTTGGGATCGACGGGTTACCCCGACATGCACGACGTGCTTGGTGTTGATGTCGACGATGAAGAATGCAAAGACCGGCCTGAACCAGACGTCATAGGTCTGCAGAAAATCGCAGGCCCACACGGTGTGGTTGCGCAGGAACGTGTGCCAGTTCTGCCCGCGCGGCGGCAACGGCCGATGGCCTTCGCACACGTGCCGTTGGATCGTGCGTTTCGCGACGTGAATCCCAAGCTTGAGCAGCTCGCCGCGAATACGCTCGGCACCCCAGAGTCGATTCTCCTTGGCCATGCGTCGAATGAGCTCGACGACGTCCGGCGACACGCGAGGAGCCGGCGGCTTCGTCGGCTGGGACTTCCAGCGCCAGAGCAAGCGAAACCCTTCGCGATGCCAGCGAAGCTCGGTCTCGGGCTTCACGAGCAGTAGCGCGTCTCGCCACCTCGGCAGCACGGCCGCGAGCACGGTGACCAGGCCGCGCTCATGTTGCTGGAAAACAGGCTTCACCTTCCTGGCTGCAACGATGAGCTGTTGGCGCAGCAAGACGTTCTCCGCCACCAGCTCGGCGTGCGAGCGCAGCAGGTCAGAGGCGAGACCGCCCACGATCGAGCACGGTCGCGGACGCAGTGCTTCGCGCATAACCTTCACCGCGCTGGCGAAGACCGTCTTCAGTTTGGTGATGACACCGGCGAGCACGAGATCGATCTGCTCCGAGACCACCTCCAACTTCAACACCTTGTCGTGAGTGAAATCTTCAACGATCTTAGGGCGGAGGAGCGTGGTAGCCAGGACACGCTCTCAGATTTGGCGGCGGGTCAGAAGCTTGATGAACAGCACGCAGTGCTCTCGATCGATTTGATCCGCTATCCCTACGCTCGCACCTACGACATCTTGCCCAACTCAAGCAGCGGCACCTATTTCGCGAGTGGAGCGCTACTAGGCAGCACGCTCACAGCCGCTCGCTCGGCCGGCAAAGCGTCGGTGACCCAAATGCAACGCCCTCCGGGTGCAGAATCTCGGTAACTACTCGCCCTAGCCCGTCGTGACGCGGCGGCCATGGGCGACGAAACTTGGGGGCATGGAAGACAGCAATTCGGGCGAGGATTTGAAAGGGGAGTTGGCGACGGCGCGAGTTGAAGGGAAGCGATTTTTCCCGGCAGTGGTGAAGGAGCGGGCGATTTCGTACGCGTGCGCGTAAGCGTCCGAGCATCGACGCCCTTGCGTAGCTATTCGGGATCTGCGGGTTTCCAGCGATCGGGGAGGAGCTCGTCGATGCGGTCGGCGGGCGGAGCAGCACGTCGCGCAGGTAGTCGATTGGGTTGACGCCGTTGGCCTCGCAGGTGGCGACGAGCGAGTAGAGCCCGGCGAT
>DATCFJ010000082.1:0-2798 GCA_036509605.1 Polyangiaceae bacterium
AGCGCGACTGCGAGCAGAAATAGCGCAATGATAAGCATCACAAAGTAATACGGGCTGGGAGGCGCTGGCCCACTCAAGCCGATTCGCATAACGCCCAACAGCGTTACACATCCACTGAAGCGGCAGAGTTTAGTAATTGCCGGAGGACCGTACCTCGACATCGATAGCGGAAGAAACTCGTACGCCAACGCGAGTCCGATTGAGCGGCTCAATCGCACCGCTCCGGTTAACGTAGAAGAATTGAATTGTGCCACTTATACCTTGGACGTTTTGCTGGTCCTACGCGCTCTCGTCGGTGATGGCAGCTTTTATTGCGTAGCTTTCATCGTTATCGACCATTAGTCGATAACCGACTCCCGTCTCGGTGATCAGGTACCGAGGCTGAGTCGGGTCTGGTTCGAGCTTCTGCCGCAGCATCTTGATATAGGAGCGCAGGCCGCGGGTGTCGCCGAGGCGGTCGGGCCCCCAAGCTTCCCGGATCAGCTGTGCTTGGGTCACGATCATTCCGGCGTTGCGCGCGAGGGCGTCCAAAACGCGCAATTCGAGCGGCGTCAGGTGCAGGACGCCGCCGGGACCTTGAGCGCTGCGCTTGGTCAGATCGACCGTCACTTCTCCGAGCCGAAGCAGCGGCAGTTGGTCCCCGCGGCGCGCGTTTCGGCGCAGCGCGGCCCGCACCCGCGCCAACAATTCCGGCGTACTGAACGGTTTGGCAACGTAGTCATCGGCACCGGTGTCGAGTGCGGCGATCTTGTCCGTCTCCATCGTGCGCGCCGACAGTACGAGGATGGGCATCGGCGAGAAGCCGCGGATATCTCGAATCACGGACAGCCCGTCCCGGTCAGGCAGGCCGAGATCGACGACGACGAGATCCGGCCGATGGTTGCGCGCCTCGATAATTCCGCGTGCAGCGGTTTCGGCCTCCACCACCCGGTAGTGCTGTGACTCGAGAAGCACCCTGAGCACGGCGCGGATGCCGGCGTCGTCCTCGATGATCAACACCAGGAACATCGCCTCGGTCACGGCGCAGGCTCCGCGGTCGGCAGCGTGAATACAAAGCGCGCGCCGCCGCCCGGGCGCTGCATCGCGGAGATGCGTCCTCCGTGCGCATCGATGATAGCCCGGCAGATCGCAAGCCCCAAACCGGCGCCTCCGGCGTTGCTCTCTTCGCGGCCACGCTGAAATTTCGCAAATAGCCGCTCCGGCTCGCCCGGCGGCAGTCCGGGCCCCGTATCCTCGACCGTGACGCGAACAGCCTCATCCTCAAGTTCTGCTGAAACGCTGATCCGCGTTCCCGGCGGCGTGTGCTTGACGGCGTTCTCGAGGAGATTGACGATAACTTGAGTGATGAGCGGAGCATCAACGTGTACCGGCGGCAGTTCGGTCGGCAGAACCACGTCGATCGGGCGGTCACCGAAGCGCCCGTCGAGCTGCGCGAGCGCGGTGCCGACCAGATCATCGACGGTTTGCCAGTCGCGTCGCAGGTGCACCTCACCGGTCTCGAAGCGCATGAGGTCGAGGACGTTCGAGATGAGCTCGGACATCTCGTGGGCCTTAGCATCGATCGACTGAACCAGTTGTGCGCGCGCTTTGGGTTCGAGTTCGACGTTGGGGTCATTGAGCGCGCTGCTTGCCCCCGTAATCACGGCGAGGGGAGTGCGCAGATCATGGGAGATTGACGCAAGCAGCGTGTTGCGCAGCCTTTCCGTCTCTACGGCGACACGCGTGATCTCAGCCTCCTCCGCCAATTGGGAACGTTCGACCGCTAGGGCGATCTGGCCGGCGAAGGTTTCGAGGAGGTGGTGCTGTTCGGGTAGCAGCAGACGGCGCCTCTGGGTTGGCCAGACCGCGAGCACGCCGAGCGTGCGGCGAGTGCCCGTCAGCGGCAGGTATTGGGCGGGGGCGGCGGGGAGCGTATCGGTGCCGAGTCCCGCCGGCCGCGCATGGTCGAACACCCATTGGGCGACCGACAGGTCGGCGCCTTGGAGCGCCGCTGCGGGCGCCGCGCCCTGTGGGTGATGCAGGCGCCCATTCGCGTCGGGCATCAGTACGACCGCGTGGCTCGCAAAGGTCTCGGCCACGTGCTTGATGGCGACCCGCGCCAGGTTGTCGAAGCTTCGCGTAGCCGCGAGTTCGCGGCTCATCGCATAGAGCAACGAAGTGCGCCGTTCGCGGGCGCCGGCGACCCGCGTTTGGGCGCGGACGCTTGCGGTCAGGCTCGAGATGATAAGCGCCACCACCAGCATGACCCCAAAGGTCACGAGGTACTCGAGGTCGCTCACCGCGAAGCTGAAGCGCGGACGTACGAAGCAGAAGTCAAGTGCAGCCACATTCGCCACCGCGGTGAGGCTGGCGGGACCGCGTCCCAGCCGCAAACCGGCGATGGTTGCCCCGAGGAGGTACACCATGACTAGATTCGTCAATCCGAAGTACGGGTACATCAGCTGCGCGATCCCGGTGCAGGACGCGGTAATCAGGAGCGCCGCCCAGTACCGCTGCCAACGGATCTCGGTGGGGCCGCTGTCCGGCAAGTTGCGTCGCCGGACCGCGTGTGCGTCTTGACGCGCAATCACGGAGACGTCGAAACCGCGCCCGCGACCCACGAGCTCGATTGCCGTCGAGCGCCGCAGCCACGCGCGCCAGCCATCCCGCGTCGCTTCACCGACGACGATGCGTGTGATGTTGCGCAGGCGTGCATATTCGATCAGCGCGTCTGCGGCCGACGGGCCACTGAGCGTGACGGTTTCGGCGCCGAGCGACTCGGCAAGGCGCAGCACGTCAATGCGCCGGTTGCGTTCGCG
>DATCFJ010000083.1:0-7420 GCA_036509605.1 Polyangiaceae bacterium
TGGAGCTGCGTCGAAGCGCGCGCCCGCTGGCAGCTCGACGCGCTGGAAGCTCAAACCGGCAAACGCCCCCGGAGCCAGGTCGACCAAACGCGCCTTGCCGCGGCGCTGCTCGCCGAGCGATTTCGACTGATGAACGGTGACGCCCGGCTCGACTCGACCGATCAACTCTTCGATGCTGGTGCCGAGCGCTTCTGCCACGCGCACGAGCACGCTGAGCGTGGGGTTCGCTTCACCGGACTCCAGATGCGCGAGCGTCGGGCGCGGCACACCGGAGCGCTCAGCTAGATCTTGCTGAGTCAGCTTGCGACGTTCACGCAGGCGACGCAGGTTGGCGGCCAGCATAGTTGACGTATGGTCCGCCATGTTCATAGATTAACATTGCCGCCCAAGTTCGACAAGATCACCTATGGGGTGACCGAGTACCACCCGATCCCGACGCTCCCGGACCTGTGGATCGACGACATCCCCGTCAGCGAAGGCAAGATCGGCTGCGCAAACTGAGCGGGCTCGGCCGTTTTTTATGAGCAACTGGCAGCGGCGGCGTCCCGAAGGGGGGAAATGCGCTGGCTTTTCTTGCTCGCCCTGCCCTCGGTCGTTGCCTGTCACTCAGCGCTCGACGACGCGATGGATTCGTACACGGACGCGCGTTACCCGTCGGCCGCCGCTCAGTTTCGGGCGCTCGAACCGACAGCGCGCGAGCTCGAGCCCAGGGATTTTGCGAGCTACGCGCTGTATCGCGGGCTCACTCACCTCGCCTTGGGTGATGCGCGCGCGGCGTCGCGCTGGCTGGGCTACGCCAAGCAACGCGCCGACCGCGACCCGACGCTGTTCAGCGAACAACAGCGGGGCGCGCTGGTCGCCGCTTGGCGCAGCATGGGTCACATGCCCGGCGAGCCGGGCTACCCGAGCGCAGAACCCGCTGTAACTGCCGCGCGCTAGCCGAGCTTGGCGACGATACGCTCTGACTCTTCCCAGAGCTTCTCGGCGAGGGCGCTGTCGGTTGCGAGATCGCTCGGTTTGGCGATGTTGCAGTCGGAGAAGTACTCGCCGCTCACGCCGGCAAGCTCGGGGCGTGTCGCGACGTAGCATTGAGTCGCGGCGCCTTCGGCGACGCTCTTCAGCGCGATGGGCGCCGCGGCGCCGAGCGCGAGCCGCACCACGGGCGACATGCTGCGCGAAAGCTCCGTCTTGATCACGCCCGGGTGGAGGGCGTTTGCCGTTACCTTGGTGCCGGCAAGGCGCTTGGCGAGCTGTTTGGCGAAGAGCAAATTGGCGAGCTTGGATTGACCGTACGCTTGCCACGCTTTGTAGCCGCGCTCGCCGGACAGGTTGTCGAACTCGATACCTGCTTTGGGAGCGGCCTTGTGCGCGCCGCTGCTCAGCACGACCACGCGCGCGTCCTCTTTGAGCTCCGAGAGCAGCTCGGTGATCAGCAAGAAATGGCCAATGTGATTGGTGAAGAATTGTAGCTCGTAGCCGTGCGCTTGCTTCAGCTCGGGTAGCGCCATGATGCCAGCGTTGGCGATGATCACGTCCAGCTTGACGCCCTCCGCTTTCAGGAACGCGACGCAGCCGCGCACCGACGAAGGCGTCGACAGCTCACACTCGACGGGCACGATCACGCCGGGTACGCGGCCTGCGGCAGCGGCGGCCTTTTCCTTCGTGCGACCGGTGGCGAACACGCGCGCGCCGCGTTGCGCCAGCACGCGCACCGTTTCGAGCCCAAGCCCGGAGGTACTGCCGGTGACGAGGATATTGCGACCCTTGAGCGCGATGCCCTGAGTCACGACCTCCGCAGTCGAGCCGTAGCCGTAGCCACTGGGGCCGTTGCCCTTGATTAGTCCGAGTAAACTCATTTTTCTTACGGCTCCCGGTCGCAATCGATGTTTAGGGCGGATCGTCGTTTTCGCAAGTGCGCCGTGTGACCCCTACTCCTCAGCGTGTTCTACGTAAAGGCGACGACCTCAGGGTTACGGTCGTTTTCCGACGATTCGATCGAGCGTTACGGTTTCGTCCCACGCCGACTCGAGGCCTTCGTAGTGCACGAGGAAACGGTTCTTGTCGATCACCTGCAGGACGGTCGCAGAGTAGATCGTACCGCGCCAGGTCACGCGCACGTGATCGTTGGCCTTGAAGGCGGCGATCGTCACGATCGGAGCCGAGCCGCTTGGCGCGGGCGCAGCGTGCGCGCATGGCAGTTTGCCGGGCGTCGGCAGAGGTACGGGCCCTTGCACGCGGCCCTTGATGCGCTCCAAGCTCACGTCCTGGTCGCAGTCATAACCGTCGAAGTGCACGCGGTAACGCGTGGTGCTGAGCTTGCCTATGATGTAGGCCGCGAACGGGCGCTCCTCCTCCCAGTCGACCATCACGTACTCCCCCACGCGGTACGGCTTTTTGCAGCCACCAAGCGCGAGCGGGAAAACGGCGAGCAGCGCCCAAAAACGCACGTTACGCCTGGCTCGCCGGAAAGACGGAGCTCGGCGTGGGGCGAGGGCGCAAGCCGGCTTCGGCCAGCGCTCCGTCGCCGCTGGCGAAGGATTTGGCGAGCTCGGAGCGCGTGTGCCGATACGCGTATTCGAGGATCGCGCGGCGCGCGTCGAAGCTTGCAGGGTTGTACATGAACAGAATGCAGTCTTCGGGCGACGGCTCGATCAAAATCACTTTGGCGCGCCCCTCGCTGGCGATGCGCGCGCATTCTTCGCGCACGATCTTGTGAATGCCAATGCGGATCGCCTGATTGAGCACCCACATCATGCCCTTGTCGCGCAAGCTATCGCGGTGCCCGTGACCCGTTGGCACGGTGGCGACGGACGAAGCCACCATTGGATTTACCACGACGAGCACGTTGGCACCCTGCTCGATCGCGACCTCCAGATGCGCGATCTGCCCCGCGCCGGCGTTGATGTAGTGCCGCTCACCGATGCGCACTGGCGAAAAGAAGGGCGGAACGGCCATCGAAGCGATGCACGCGCGCGTCACCGAGACATCCGCCGAGCCCTCGCCGCCGAAGATCGCGAGCTGCCCGGAGTCCAGGTCGTGGGCCATGATCCGGAGCGGGCGCGGCATGCTGTAGAAGCTGTTCGGCACGCCGCGACGAACGAAAAAATCCTCCAAAAAGCGCTCGTAGCCATCGAGCGTGAAGAGACCGGCGGGCAGCGAATCATACAGACGATCGAGCTCCTCCCAGAGCGCTGCGGGGGCCGGCGCCGAGGTGCGCGAGAGTAGCGACGACGCGCCGTGACGCATGGCGCCGAGGGCGGACACCAAGGTGCGACGCCACTCGCCCAAGTCGACGCGTAGCAAGTGCTTGCGCTCGAGGCCGAAGTACACGTCCGCCGGATCCAAGAACGCGCGGTAGATGCGCTGCACGGGCAAGCCCCCCGCGAGGGCCGCCGCGACGCTCGCGCCGCCCGAGCTGCCCACATAGAAATCGAAGCCGTTCACGTCGAGGCCTTCGACTGAATCTTCGAAAGCGGCTAGTGCCCCGATTTGGAACATGGCGCTGGTTGCGCCGCCGCCAGGCAGGCACAGGGCGATCTTCGGTTCGGTTTCCGCTCTCGACTGCATGGGGACGACGGTGATTCGCTCGGGGGCTCGGAACGGCGCCACCTTAGAGCCAATCGCACAAACCGCCAACGCCACTCAAGATTGATCACATCTTGGGTCGCGGCGCGCTCGCCTTCGCGATTATGGGGTCGGCGCCTTTCCGCGCGCGCCCCCAGATGCAAAAATTTACATCGGACGCGCTTCTGCGGCGTCTAGGATGCCCGCGAGAACCTCGATCTATGTCGGAAGGCCTGGAAGGCCGACGTAGATCGGCTCCCACGCGAGGGCACGAGACCGTCCCCAGCGCTCACGCTTTCGTTCGCGCCGCAGGTGCCGGTCCGCGTGGAACACAAGCACCACAGTGTCGGCGAAGCGAGGCTGGACCTCCTTGTCGGCGAAAAGCTCGTCATTGAGCTCAAAACGGCCAGCACCATTGCACCGGTCCATGTGGCACAGCTCCTTTCATACCTAAAGCTCACGCGACTTCGCCTCGGATTGTTGATCAATTTCAACGTCTCCGAGCTTCGTGCCGGCATTAAGCGCGCCGAGGCGAAAGGCGACGGGTGAGCCCAAGCAGGAGAGCCGTCAGTGCGCAGCCGGAAACTGCGGCAAACAGCGAAAAATCTGGTGGTTTGCCGTTGGGCGCCGCGCCGGCGAACACGAAGCTCAGGGTGCTCGCGTTGAAGGCCGCGTGGAGCGCCAGCCCGGGCCAGATCGAGCCGCTTCGCTCGCGCACTTCGCCAAGCGCCCAGGCGGCGATCAAAAGTGGCAAGAACAAGCGCAGGTCGAGGTGCCCCAGCACGAAGCAGAGCGACACCACCACGATGGTGGTCAGGGCGCCATGGCCGCGCCGCAACGCGCCGAACAGAGCCCCCCTAAAAAACAATTCCTCCACGCACGGGCCAAGGCCGGCCACCACTAAGAAGATGGCGATGCCGTGCACGGTGGAATGCGGCGTGATGCGTGCGAGGCGCGCGGCCAGCTCCGCCGCTGGCGTGGGGAAAAAGTGCTCCACGAGATCCGAGAGCAAGCTGGCAGGGATTTGTAGCGCAGCGCCGAGCGCGGCGGCGGTGAGACACAAGACCGGTGACGCGCGGCGCAGCGCGAGCAGCTCGCGAACCGGCGTGCCAAGCGCATAGCCGAACGCCGCGAGCACGATCAGGTACACCAACACCTGCGTCAGACCGAGCAGCACGATGTCGTTCGCGCCGCGCCCAAAGGCCAGAAAAACCGCAGTGAGGCCCAGCCAAAGACCGCTGGTGATGAGCGCGGTCCAGCCGAAGGCCAGCGGCCACGAGAAGCGCTCGGAACCCTCCCGCTGCATCAGCGGCCGCGCAAGTGCGGCAGCACTCCGCGCTTGGTGACGGTGTCTTCGGCGCAGCTTTGCAGCGTTTCTGCGTGGTCGATGGTGAAATGCAGGCCGCGGCTTTCCTTCCTGCTGGCGGCGGAGGCGATGATCAACGAGGCGACGTCGGCTAAATTGCGCAGCTCCAGCAAATCCCGCGTGACCAAGTGCTTCCAGTAGTACTCGCGGATCTCTTCTTCCAAGAGCGCGATGCGACGCGCAGCGCGGCGCAGGCGTGCGTCACTGCGCACGATGCCGACGTAGTTCCACATCAGGCGCCGGATCTCTTCCCAGTTGTGCGAGACGACGACGGCTTCGTCGCTGGGCGCGGCCGAACCTGTCTGCCATTCGGGCACGCTCGGCCAGGGTATGGAGCGCAGCTCTTTCGCTTGCTGTGACAGCTTGTCTGCGGCGCGACGCGCGAACACCAAGCCTTCGAGCAGCGAGTTCGACGCCAGGCGGTTGGCACCGTGTAAACCGGTGCAGGCGGTTTCGCCGAGCACCCACAAGCCGGGCAAGGAGCTGCGGCCGTGCAAATCCGAAGTCACGCCGCCGCACATGTAGTGCGCCGCGGGCACCACCGGAATCGGCGTGGTCGTCATGTCGAAGCCGTAGGCTTTGATTTCGGCGTAAATATTGGGGAAGCGCTCACGCACGAAAGCCGCCGGGCGGTGCGTGATGTCGAGCAGCACGTGCTCGGAGCCGGTGCGCTTCATCTCATAGTCGATGGCGCGGGCGACGACGTCGCGCGGGGCGAGATCTTTGAGCTCGTGATGGCGCGGCATGAACGCGTCGCCGTCCGGCAAACGCAGCACGGCGCCCTCCCCGCGCAGCGCCTCACTCAGCAAAAAACCCTTGGCCTTGGGCTCGTACAAGACCGTGGGGTGGAATTGGTAAAACTCCATGTTGGCGATCTCGGCGCCAGCGCGATACGCCATCGCCACGCCGTCCCCCGACGCGACATCCGGATTCGACGTATAAACGTAGACCTTGCCGGCTCCGCCCGTGGCCAAGACGGTCGCGCGCGCCAGGATGGTCTGAACCAGACCGGTTTTTTCATCCAAGATGTAGGCGCCGACGCACTGATCCGGACCGCCGAATTTACTCATGGTGATCAAGTCGACGCCCATGTGCCACTCGAGGATGCGAATGTTGGGCGACTGACGGGCGGCCTCCAAGAGCGCGCGTTGGATCTCGCGACCGGTGATGTCACCGGCGTGCACGATACGGCGCTCGGTGTGCGCGGCTTCCCGCCCCAAATCAAACTCGCCGCTGAGTGAGCGCGAGAACTTCGCGCCCATGTCGCTCAGCCAGCGGATGCTGTCCGGCGCTTCACGCACGCAGATGTCGACCACGACGTCATGACACAGCCCCGCACCGGCAAAGCGCGTATCTTCCGCGTGCTTCTCGAACGAATCATCTGGGGAGAGCACGGCGGCCATGCCGCCTTGAGCCCAGTTGGTCGCGGAGTCGTCGCACGCACGCTTGGTGATGATCAGCACTTCACCGAATTCGGCGGCCCGGAGCGCAAAGGTCAGGCCGGCGATTCCGCTGCCGAGGACCAGATAATCCGTGGTGAGCTGCATGCTTTTTCCGTAGGTTTATGTCGTACAAAAGTGCCATGACGGCAAGGGCTCGAGACCCTTTTGAGCACTGTCCGTGTTTTTGTTGATGGTCACGCGGCGCATGTGCGGCGTCGCAGCCTTCGGCGGCGTGTCCCGTCCCCCCGACCCTCCAGCCAAGTTGACGCATTGCATCCTTGGCCTAACCTTCAATCCAGGAGAACAAATTGAAAGTATTGGTCGCTCTCAAGCGCGTTGCCGATCCCGACAACGCCAACAAGGTCAAGGTCAGCGCCAGTGGCGATGCCATCGACACGACCGGCCTCGAATGGAAGACGAATCCGTTCGATGAATACGCTTTGGAGGCCGCGCTGCGGCTGACCGAGAACGGCAAGACACCAAAGAAGCGTGAGGGCGAAGTGGTCGTGGTCACGCTCGGACCGAAGGAGTGCGAGACCATGCTGCGCGCGGCGCTCGCTACCGGCGCAGATCGCGCGATTCGCGTCGAGGCCAACGACGCAGACTTGGACGGCCGGCTCGTCGCGCTCGCTTTGAAGGCGATTGTCGATGCCGAAAAGCCGGATTTGATCTTGCTCGGCAAGCAAGCGGTAGACGGCGACAGCAATCAAGTCGGCCAACGCTTGGCCGAGCTGCTCGATTATCCGATGGCCACGTTTGCCGCGACGATTCACGAAGAAGCCGGCTCACTACTGGTCAGCCGCGAGGTCGACGGCGGTGTGAGCACGCTGCGCGTGAAGTTGCCCGCTGTCGTCACCGTGGATTTGCGCATCGTTGCGCCGACCAGCGTGCTCTCGAAGCTCTCGGCGGCCGAAGCTGGCTTCAAGCATGGCGACGGCGTGCGCTTCGCTCCCCTGCCCGCGATCATGGCGGCCAAGAAGAAGCCGCTGGATGTAAAGCCGCTCGCAGAGCTCGTGAGCGGTGCCACGCTGGCCACGAAATACGTCAA
>DATCFJ010000084.1:0-5110 GCA_036509605.1 Polyangiaceae bacterium
CCTGGCTGAATACGCTGGCATGGGCGCGCGGTTCGCCAAGTGGCGCGCCGTGATTGCGCTCGGCGACGGGATCCCGAGCCGCGCTTGCATCGAGGCCAACGCGCACGCTCTGGCTCGCTACGCCGCGTTGTGCCAAGAGGCATCGTTGGTCCCCGTTGTCGAGCCGGAAGTGCTGATGGACGGCGAGCACACGCTCGCGCGCTGCGCGGACGTTACGGCGCAAGTCTTGCGCGCGGTCTTCGATCAACTCTACACTCAGCGCGTGACCTTGGAGGGCATCATCCTGAAGCCCAACATGGTGCTGCCAGGCTTGCGCTGCGTGAAGCAGGAATCCGTGGAAGAGGTAGCGCGCGAAACAGTCAAGTGCTTGCTTCGAGCTGTCCCGGCCGCCGTTCCGGGGATTGCGTTCCTATCCGGTGGTCAATCGGGCAAGCTCGCTTCGGCGCGCTTGAATGCCATGAACGCAATGTTCGGGCCGCGGCTGCCTTGGGCCTTGTCGTTCTCCTTCGCTCGAGCCATTCAACAACCTGCCTTGGAGATTTGGCACGGTGACGAAGCGAACGTGGCGGCCGCACAGCGCGCCCTGTTTCATCGGGCGATGTGTGACCGGGCGGCGCGGCGCGGCGAATACAATGCCACCGTGGAGATGAGCAGCGGGCAGGATTCGAGCGAACGCCGATGACAAGCGCGACGGATGCGGCGCAGGTCGGCGCGGTCGTCTCCGTGCGCGGTAGCGTGGTGGACGTCCATTTCGATCAGCATCTACCGCCCGTCTACTCGGTTCTGCATGCCGGTGAAAAGAACGAGATTGTGATCGAAGTGCTGGCTCAGCTCGACGCTCAACGCGTGCGCGGCATCGCCCTGACACCGACGCAAGGCTTGGCGCGTGGCATGCCTGTGCAAGACACGGGTGGCCCACTGAAGGCGCCGGTGGGAAAGCAGATCATCTCGCGGATGTTCGATGTGTTCGGCGCGACCATCGACCGCCTGCCCGCGCCCTCGGACGTGACGTGGCGGGACGTTCATCGCGCGCCGCCAGGCTTGTCCGAACGTGCCACCAAGTCTGAAGTTTTCGAGACGGGCATCAAGGCCATTGACGTGCTTTTGCCGCTCGAACGCGGTGGCAAGGCAGGTCTATTCGGTGGCGCCGGCGTGGGCAAGACAGTGCTGCTCACCGAGATGATCCACAACATGGTCGGGCATCAGAAAGGCGTTAGCATCTTTTGCGGGATCGGGGAGCGCTGCCGGGAGGGCGAGGAGCTGTACCGCAACATGAAGGACGCGGGCGTGCTCGAGAACATGGTGATGGTGTTCGCGCAGATGAACGAGCCGCCAGGCAGCCGGTTTCGGGTGGGGCATGTGGCGCTGACCATGGCTGAGTACTTCCGCGATGACGAGCATCGGGATGTCCTGTTGCTGATCGACAATATCTTCCGCTTCATCCAGGCCGGTATGGAGGTCTCGGGTTTGATGGGGCGCATGCCGTCGCGCCTCGGCTATCAGCCGACGATGAGCACGGAGCTCTCGGGGCTAGAGGAGCGCATCGCCAACACGCGTGCGGGAGCCATCACATCCATCCAAGCGGTGTACGTGCCGGCGGATGATTTGACGGACCCGGCGGCGGTGCACGCCTTTTCGCACCTCTCGGCGTCGATCGTGCTCTCGCGCAAGCGGGCGAGTGAAGGTCTGTATCCGGCCATCGATTTACTCCAATCCAGCTCGAAGATGGCGACGCCCGGCATCGTGGGCGAACGACACTACAACCTAGCGCAGGAAATTCGCCAGACCTTGGCGAAGTATGACGACCTCAAGGACATCATCGCCATGCTCGGTCTCGAACAACTGTCGCCGGAAGACCGCAAGGTCGTTGCGCGCTCGCGGCGGTTGGAGCGCTTCCTGACCCAACCTTTTTTTGCCACCGAGCAGTTTAGCGGTATCAAAGGCAAGCAGGTCAGTCTCGAGGACTCGCTCGACGGCTGCGAACGCATTTTGAAGGACGAGTTCAAGGACTACCCAGAGAGCGCGCTCTACATGATCGGCGCAATCGGCGAGGCCAAGAAGCTCGGCACCGACGCCAAGAAGCCCGGCACCGACGCCAAGAGGCCCGGCACCGACGCCAAGAAGCCCGGCACTGCGGCCAAGTCCGAGACCAAGGCCGCCCATGAATCTTAAGATCCTGCTTCCCTTCCAGATCTTCGCCGAGAAGACCGAGGTGTTGCGCATCGTCGCCGAGACCCGCGCAGGGTCCTTCGGCATCTTGCCCCACCGACTCGATTGCGTTGCGGCGCTTGCGCCCGGGATTCTGACTTACGAGACAAAACAGGACGGAACGGTCTACCTCGCTGTCGATGAAGGCGTGCTAGTCAAAGCGGGTCAGGATGTGCGGGTCTCCGTGCGCCACGCCATCGGCGGCACGGATCTCAGTCAGCTTCACGAGGCAGTGAAGCGCGAGTTTCTGACGCTCAGCGAAGGGGAGCAAAACCTTCGTACTGCGATCTCCAAAATCGAAGGCGGCTTCTTGCGCCGTGTCGCGGAGTTTGAACATGGGCGCTGATCCCGCAAAGTCCGCCGTGAAAGGCGAGACGCCCTTCTCTGAGCAGGTTGGCGTGAAGGCAGCCCGCAAGCTCAAGGTGCAGCGCGCGGGAGAGCAGAGCGTCTGGTTCGGGCTGGGCATGACGGGGCTCATCGGCTGGTCCGTGGCGGTGCCAACGATTCTCGGCGCGCTGCTTGGCCTGTGGCTCGACCGGCACCATCCGCAAACCCATTCTTGGACACTGGCGCTGCTCGTGGCGGGGTTGGTCGTGGGCTGCGCCAACGCCTGGCATTGGGTGTCCCAGCAAGACAAGGCCATGCGGGACGACTCGGAGGACAAAGATGCGTGAACCGTTGAATCTCATGTTGGCGCTGCTTCTGGGATCGGTTCTTGGCGCAGCGTTCTTCGGCGGCCTTTGGTGGACCATTCGCAAGGGCGTTTCGTCGAAAGTACCTGCGCTCTGGTTCTTGGGCAGTATTCTGCTTCGCACGACGATTACGGTCGTCGGCTTCTATCTCGTCGGGCGCCGCGATTGGCACAGGCTCGTGGCCTGCCTGCTTGGCTTTCTGCTGGCGCGCGCTCTGGCGACGCGATTGACGCGACCGCAACCCGAAAAGAGCACGCCACTTGTCAAAGCAGGTGGGGCATGAACCTCACCTCCGATCAACGGATCTTCTGGCAGCACGGGTTCGTCACGCTCAACGAAACGATCGTCACGACTTGGGCTTTGATGCTCGTGATGACTGTGGGTGCGCTGCTGATCACCCGCAAGCTCGTGACCGACGGGCCCGTCTCGCGCTGGCAAGCCTTGCTCGAAATGATCGTCACGGCGATCGAAAAGCAGACCCAGGAAGTCGGGCTGGCGCAGCCCGAAAAGTATTTGCCCTTTCTGGGCACACTCTTCCTGTTCGTGGCGATGGCCGCCCTTTCTACGGTGATCCCAGGTTATCAGCCGCCGACCGGTTCACTCTCGACCACAGCGGCGCTTGCCTTGTGTGTGTTCATCGGAGTGCCGCTCTTCGGTATCGAGGAGCAGGGGTTCGTCGGCTATCTCAAGACCTACACGCAGCCGACCTTCATCATGCTGCCGTTCAACATCATCAGTGAGCTCTCACGTACGCTGGCTCTAGCCATTCGCCTGTTCGGCAACATGATGAGTGGCGCGATGATCATCGGCATTCTCCTGACGATCACGCCCTACCTCTTTCCGATCGTGATGACGGCGCTCGGTCTGCTCACGGGCATGGTGCAGGCCTATATCTTCAGCATCTTGGCGGCGGTTTACATTGCCGCTGCCACTCGGGCTCGCAAGCCCAAGCCGGCTCCGGCGGCGAACCCGTGAATTCATCAGGCAGCAAACAGAAGGATTTCCCATGGATGGCAGTGTTCTCATCGCAGTAGCTTCGATCGTCACGGCTGGTATCACCACCGGTGTCGGCTGCATGTGTCCGGCGCTCGCCGAGGGTCGGGCCGTCGCGGCATCCCTCACTTCGCTGGCGCAGCAACCCGACGCATCGGCCACGATCACTCGCACGCTCTTCGTCGGCTTGGCGATGATCGAGTCGACGGCGATTTACTGTTTCGTCATCTCGATGATTCTGATCTTTGCCAATCCGTTTTGGGGCCAGGTCATCGCTCACGCTGCTGGAAAGTGAGCCATGCTCATCAACTGGTTCACGGTCGGGGCGCAAGCCCTCAATTTCCTCATCCTGGTCGGGCTGTTGAAGCATTTTCTATACAAGCCCATCCTGACGGCCATCGATGCGCGCGAGAAACGCATTGCCGGCGAGCTCGCGGATGCGGCTACGAAAAAGACCGAAGCCCAGAAGGAACGCGACGATTTTCAACACAAGAATCAAGAGCTCGACCAGCAGCGCGGTGAGCTCCTGAGCAAAGCGACGGACGAAGCGAACGCCGAGCGTGCACGCTTGATGGACGAGGCGCGGCAGGCCGCAGACGCGCTGAGCGCCAAACGCACAGAAGGGCTGAAAAGTGATGCCAAAAGCCTCAATCAGGCCATCTCGCGCCAGACCCAGCAAGAGGTGTTCGCCGTCGCCCGAAAGGCACTGTCGGATCTTGCCAACACGAGCCTCGAGGAGCGACTGGGAGCGGTATTCACGAGCCGTCTGAAAGGCTTGGACGGCAAGGCCAAAGCGGAGCTCGCCGAGGCGGTCAAGACGTCGAGCGACCCGGCGCTCGTGCGCAGCGCATTCGAGCTGCCTACCGAGCAACGCGCAGTGATCAAGAACGCGCTCAACGAGACCTTCTCGGCGGATGTTCGGGTGCGGTTCGAGGTCGCACCGGACTTGATCAGCGGCATAGAGCTCAGTGCGAACGGGAAGAAGCTAGCCTGGAGCATTGCGGACTACCTCGCGTCCCTCGAAAGGGCCGTCGGCGAGCTGGTGAAGAAAAGCGATAAGCCCGAAGCCAAAGCCGAGCCCAAGCCCGAAGCCAAAGCCGAGCCCAAGCCCGAAGCCAAAGCCGAGCCCAAGCCCGAGGCACCCAAGCCTGAAGCGAACCCATGAGCGCAGCGCCTGAAACCCTGCAGGCGGGCTTGGATCGCGCATTCGCCGGCCT
>DATCFJ010000085.1:0-3256 GCA_036509605.1 Polyangiaceae bacterium
GAACGCGGCCAGCGCGCGGTCGTCGCGCCCCAGCGCGGGCACGCCGCCTTGCCGCAACCACGGCCGCTGAATCTGGCCAAAGGCATGCTCCGGATTTCGGAAACCGCGCGCCGAAAGCTCGCTAGGCGAGATCGCAAATGCTGAGGCCTCACGGGGCGCCTTCGACGAACGAAGTGCGTGAACCAGGGGCAGGACGGGCAGCACGGTGGCCAAGGCGGCGCGAGCCTAGTGTCGCGTCCCATAAGTTACAATCGGTTCTGACCCGCCTCTGATTCATCACGCCGCTCCGCGGGGGCCGTGTCTTGTCCCAAAATTGGGACAAGACACTACGTCAGGTCGCCGGGCTCTGCACGGCAGGCAGGCGGGCCGCGTCGCGACTGGCGAATAGCGAGATGTTCCGCGGGGTAACGGCGCGCTCGAAGAGCGTCGCGACGCGCACCGCGTAGCCCCGCTCGAGCAGGTGCAGCGCGCGGTCCAGAACCACCGAGAGCTCGACGACGCGAGCCAGCATGTTGCGCGGCAAAGAGAGCCGGCGTACGGCGTGGAAATGCTGAAGCGCTTCACGCTCCTGATGCGCGAGCTCTGCTTGCCCAGGCGGCGGCAGACCGCGCTTTCGCAGCGACCGCGTCGCAATCTCGGTCAAGCCCGCGTGCGCTTGACGGCGATTGATGCCGTGCATTTCGGCGCCCGGGGCGATGTCGAGGCCACGCGCACGCAGCAACTGACGGAGCGCGTAGCGCGCTTGGCGAGCTTGCATGGTGCGCTCGATGCTGGTCTCGACGCCGACGGCTTGTGAGGTCAGATTGCTGAGCCCGAGTGTCTCCTTGTGCAGCGCGAGACCGTGCGCGGCTCTGGACAGGGCGACGCGCTCCGGCGCGCTGATCTTTTGCAGGCAACACGAGACGAGCGCCAGATCTGCGCCGCTGTCGGCGACGGCGCGAACCAGCGCGTCGCCGAGCTCTCCGCAGGCGTGCAGGCCAATTGCCAAGTCGCTCGCGCAGAGCTCGAGGCCGTCGCGGAAGGCGTCGACCACGGCGAACTGGGCGCTGAACCCCGCGCTGCTGTCTGCGCGTTCGCGCGCGTTGGCGCTCGCAACGCGCTCGGCATTGCGCTCCAGGCCGAGCGCTTCGCGGCTGAAGTGCCGCGCCGAGAGCCGGGTAAAATGCCCGCTCCCCGCGCCCACGTCGACGATCCGCCGTGCCGCGGAGGCGAGCTGTGTGAGTGCGCCGAGCAGAGCGCTGAGCTGCTGCTGCTTGCGCCACGAAACACCGCGAAAATCTTGATTTTGGGTCACGCGCGGGGCGTCCAGTGCGGGCAGCTCGCTCAATTCGCGAACACGCGCCGCCAGCTCGCGGAGGCTAGCAGGCAAGCCGGGCAGCGACTCCGCAACTACGGCTAACCCCTCTGCTTCGCAGCGCTCCAGGTCTTGCTCGCTGAGCGCGAGCAGGTATTCGGCCCAGCCGCGAGTGCTGCACCAAGTTGGAACGGCAGCATCGTCGACGCGCTGCGCGACGATGTCGAGCACGGGCAGCAGTGTATCTAGTGTGCGCTCGAACGCGCGCGGGACAGAGAAGTCCATCAGCGACCGGCGACAGCCGCGTCGATGTAACGCTGCGCGAGGCGGCGAAAGGCACGCTCGCGCTGCACGATCGGCCGAAGGCCGCTACACGCGCGCGAACCGAGCCGCTCGGGACACGTTTCGCAAGGGCTGCGGTTAGGACCGCGCCGCCGATACAGCCACAGGAAAACGCCGGCAAAAGCCAGCAAGCTCAGCGCCAGCACGCGCGGAGCGCGCTCGGCCGAGAGCAAGCCGCCGACGCCCGCGAAGCTGGCGAACGCCGTGCCGAGGCCGCGCCCGAGCGCCTTCGGCAGGCGTACCGCGAGAGTGCTGAGCAACACCGCGAGCCCGAGAGCGCCTCCAACAAATAAGGAGCTCGACGCCGGCTGCGCGAACGCTGCGCCGAGCGCGCCGGCTAGCGTCCCGAGCGCCGCGCAGGCGCAACCGCGACAGACGCGCGCTCGTCGCCCGAGCGGGATCAGCTCAGTCGCGTAACGGTTACACAACGGATGATGAGCGAAGCGATGAAAGGCGTGCGCCTGGCGCGCTAGGCGGTCGATGACGCGCAGAGTGGGCTGCGGCAAAGCGCGCGTCATGCGCTTCAGCTTTGCACGGGAGCGAGCACCACGGCGGTGCCGTAGGCCACGATTTCGTTGGTATTTTGCATCAGCTCGCCGGAGTCGAAGCGCATCGCGAGCACGGCATTGGCGCCCAACGCTTGAGCGTGTTGCTCCAGGCGTTGCATGGCGACATTGCGCGACTCGGTTGCAAGCTCGGTGAGCGCCGAAATCTCCCCGCCGAAGATCTGCTGGCAGCCGGCGCACGCGGTGCCGACCACGCTCCGCGAGCGCACGGTGATCCCCCAACAAGGGCCGATCACGCGCACGATGCTAAAGCCGGGCGGGGCGTCGAACGTCGTGAGCACGGGAATGACATGGATGTGGAGCTGCATGTCGTGCGACGCTAGCACCGTCTGAGAGACTAAAACCCACGAGAGAACCGGCGCGACCGGCGCATGCTGCTGACGGACAGCCAAAGTCGCCAAACTTTACGGGTGGTCTGTTCGCACGGAGGACACCACCGAAATGCACATTTGACGGCCTAACCTTCGCCCAACACGAGGCTAGTAGTGGGGCGGCTTTTCGTTGTCCATGGGCCCGTCTAGGCCGGTGACGCGCGTGCGTAGCGAGAGGAGTTGTTGCTGCAGCTGGGTAATCGTCTTCTGCTGCTCGAAGACGACTTGATTCAGCTCAGCGAGCTGCCGCTCCAGGTGGGAGTAGCGGATTTCTAGGTCGACGACGCGCGGATCCATGGGCTGAAGAAAGCCGTAGCACGGCAGCGCTCCGAAGCTATTCGTATCCGAGGCCGCTCGGCGGTTCGGCGATCGGCGTCGACGCGCTGGCCTTGGGCTCGGGGGTGGCGGACGAGACCTTGACGTTGTTGTCTTTGTTTTCCGGTGCCGACGGGCTCACGGGCTTGGCGGCGGGCTTGCTGCTCGCGGCGACGCGAGCCACGTCTTTGTCCTTCGCCTTGGCGACGACGAAGTGCGGCGTGAGCAGCGGGTTGCAACCAGGGCCAAAACCGGAGGCGTCGATCTCGGTTTCGTAGGAGCCCACGTTGAGCTTGCCTTGCGCGTCCTTCGTGGTCACCTCCAGGCGCAGCTCGCGCTTGCCGGCGCGCGAGGGCGAGCAGTACGAC
>DATCFJ010000086.1:0-8464 GCA_036509605.1 Polyangiaceae bacterium
CGCATCGATGGCCGCTAAAGAGATGGCGCGCATTGGCGGAGAAATCCAAGCAGAAATGGGCGATGTGCGGCTAGCCGTGTTGCACCGCGTGGGCTCACTCGCTGTCGGCGATACCGCGGTGGTGTGCGCGGCGAGCACCGCGCACCGCGGCGAAGCCTTCCAGGCGTGTCGGCTGCTGATCGACCGTATCAAAGCGCGCGTTCCGATCTGGAAGCGAGAGCACGGCCCGAGCGGGCCGTACTGGGTCGGCTGGGAGGACGCGCGCTGCGAGCCAGGTAGTAACCACGCGGGCCACGGCCACAAACACGATCAGTGATTTTGAATGTCGTCCGGCGTGTCCCAATCTCGCAGCGCGAGCCCTTGCGCGCCGCCCAGCTCGAGCGGCTCCAGCTCGTCCCCCAGCTCATCGAGCACGTGCATCAGCGCACGCTCGCCCTGCGCCAGCGCGCGGTCCACGGCGGCGAGCGTCGGCTCGGTCGCGTAAGCAGCCGCCAACGGCTGAAACCGCTCGTCGACCAGCGGCACGCGCGCCGCACCTCGTAACGGTTCGAGCAAGCTAGCGATCGCCCTTTCATCGAGAAACGGCAGATCGCAAGCCAAAGCCAGTACGCGGGGAGCTCGCTCCTCGCGCGCGTGCAGCAGCAAACTCCGGAGCCCGCCAATCGGCCCGGTTCCCGGGGGATCATCGGGCAATTGCGCCAGCTGGATGCTGGCGTATTCAGCCGAAACTCCGACCAAGCACAGCGTTGCCGTGGGTGCCGCGCGCCGGCACACCGCGAGCAGCCGCTCGATCAGCGTTTCGTGGCTGTGCGGCGCGCGCAACAGTCCCTTGGCGACTCCGCCCATGCGCTTGCCCGCGCCGCCCACAAAAATTCCGATCACCGTCCGGGTCACAGCTCGGCCAATCGGATAATCTCCACGCTGTCACCCGCCGCAATGCCAGCGCTCTCTGCCGGCACGATCAAGAGCGCATCGGCGTGCGCCAAGCTCGCCGTCGAACCGGAGGCTTGATTGCTGGACGTGATCGCCAGATCTCCGTCGAGCTGCGCGCGATAGAAACCCGTGCGCCCGGGTTTTTGGCGCAACGCGCTGTGCAGGCGTGCTCGCCCGCGCGGCGGCAGCGGCTTTTGACCGCCTTGCATGGCGCGCAGGAGCGGCATGCTGAACAACGCGAACGTGAGCTGCGCGGACACGGGGTTGCCCGGCAAGCCGAGGATCAGCGTCTCGCCGAAGCGCCCAAAAGCCAGCGGTTTCCCGGGGCGGATCTGCACTTTCCAAAAGTCGAGCTGGGCGCCCACGTTGCTCAATGCAGCTCGCACCAAGTCGTGCTCTCCGACGCTGACGCCTCCCACGGTGAGCAGCAGATCCGTGTCACGCAGCGCTGCGCGCAGCGCTTCTTCCGTCGCGCCAAGCGTATCGCCGATTCGCGGTCGGATGTCCGTCACCCCTCCAGCGCTCCACACCATGGCCGCTAGGCTGGGTCCATTCGAGTCCGGGATCGTGCCCGGCGTGGCGGCTGAGCCCGACGGGCGGAGCTCCTCTCCGGTGCACAAGATGGCGACCTTGGGGCGCCGCGCGACCAAGACGTCCGCGCGATCGACCGCCGCCGCCAAGCCGATGCGGAACGCGTTCAGCCGCGTGCCGCGCGCGAGCGCGATGGCGCCCTCGGCTAGATCTTCACCCCGCCGTCGAATGTGCGAGCCGGTGCTGGGCGCGATCGTGAAACGCGCGTTCTCTCCGTCGCGTGCGACGTCCTCCTGCATCACGACGGTATCTGCGCCGTCTGGGATCGGCGCACCGGTGAAGATGCGGCACACGCTGTTCGGTGCAAGCTTCGGCGCCAACGCGCCAGCGCGGCTCTCACCGCACACTGGTAGCGACCATGGCCCGGCGCCACGGAGCTCGCTGCTGGCGAGCGCGTAGCCGTCCATCGCGCTGTAGTCGAAGCCCGGCAGCGGCGCCCGGGCGACGAGATCTTCAGCCAGCACGCGGCCTGCACTGTGATCCAAAGTGACACGTTCGCTGGGCAGGACCGGCGCGGATTCCAGAATACGTCGCAGTGCGTCGTCGAAGGGGAGCATGGCCGCCGAATACTAACTCAAGCGAGAATTGCCCGAATTCGTTGGAATGCACTCTCTACACAATCCGTCTGACTGAAGTGCCGAACGTCCCTCGACAAACTTCGCCCGTTTGGGGCCGGGGCCCCAAACTCGGGGGTGGGGCCCCGCTGAATTCACTTCAGCGGGTGCGGGGGAGAATCCCCCGAAGACAGATTGCTACAGCACGGAGGAAGACGCATGATCCCCTATATGAAGCGCGCTGCAGGGTTCGTCACAGTGCTCGGTTTGGCAATCAGCGCAGTTACCCGCCCAGCGTCCGCGCAAGACGGCGCCAGCAACAGCTGGTTCGACGACTCGTCTGCACCGAACAGCGCTGCGCTGGGTACGCCGCCCGCTGACGCTCCCGCGCCGCCCACTGACGTGGCGCCTTCTGCCCCGCTGCGCGGTCCGAATGGCGAGAGTCTGAATGAGCCGCCCAACGCGCCGCCGCCACAAGCTCCGCAGCAAGGCCCACAAGACAACGTGGCCGAGACCGATCCGCGCGCGCTGACGGAATTTCGCCCCACGCTGGACCCTTATGGGACATGGGTCGACGACGAGAAATACGGCACGGTCTGGGTCCCCAACCGCGACGCGGTCGGCGAGGACTTCGCTCCTTACGTGAGCGCGGGTCACTGGGCTCTGACGGACGACGGGGATTGGGTCTGGCAGAGCGACTACCCGTTCGGCGATGTGGTGTTCCACTATGGGCGTTGGGTTTGGCTGCCGGGTACCGGCTGGGCGTGGGTGGCCGGGCGGCGCTACGCCAACGCTTGGGTCACATGGCGGGTGCCAACGGATGATTACGGTTACGTCGGCTGGGCGCCCATGCCTCCGGCGTGGGGTTGGTACGGCGGCTCGC
This sequence comes from Polyangiaceae bacterium, assembly GCA_036509605.1. GTDB lineage: Bacteria > Myxococcota_A > Polyangia > Polyangiales > Polyangiaceae > PMG-095. The sequence goes on from DATCFJ010000086.1 coordinate 2,962, forward strand.
CGATCTCGCTCTGGTGGTATCCGCCCACAGCGTACGTTTTCTGCCCTAGCGGGTACGCTTTCTCTTACCACGTGCATTCGTACATCGTGCATGACCGGGATGTGATCCACGACGTGGCGGCGCACACGCGCAATTACGATGGCGGTGGCCGCGGCCGCGGCAGCGGTGGGCAGCACGTCGCCGCTTCGCCGCGCGTGTTGCCGGCGAACTCAGCTCCCCCGCGTGGGCCCAGCTTGCAGAGTGCGCGCGTTCCAGCGTCTGCGGCGCCCTCCAGTCGCGTGGCGACGCGCTCGTCGTTCGGCGGCGCGGGTGCGGTTACGCCGTTCCGCGGGGCAGAGAGCTACGCGCGGCCCAGCTCGGCCTCAGGGTACCAAGGCGCGTACCAAGGTCCGCGTAGCGCGGCGCCCAGCGGCTATCGCTCCGCGTACAGCAACCCGAGCAGCGGTCAGCGGCCAGCCGCCTACGCTTCGCCGAGCCCGTCGAGCTACCGGGCGGTGCCGCAACACAGCTGGCCCGTCAACAGCGCTCCTCGCGCTTACGCGCCTACGCCGTCGCGTAGCGTGCCCGTCGAGCGCTACTCCGCCCCCGGCTATCACTCCGCTCCGGCGCCCGCCTACCACTATTCGGCGCCCGCAGTGCATTACTCCGCGCCTGCCGTACACTATTCGGCGCCGGCCTACCGCTATTCGGCGCCGGCCTACCACTATTCGGCGCCGGCCTTTCACTCCGCCCCTTCACATTCGTTTCACTCTCCATCGAGGCGCTGATTCATGCGTAGAGCTCTCGCGCTGAGCATTCCGCTCCTGCTTCTGTCCGCTGCATGCACTTACGACAACGGGGACGTGCAGCACGTATTGGCCGACCCAGGTTCCCCCATCGAGTGTCGCACCGAAACGCAGTCGACGATCGACACCGACCGCACCATCGGCATCGACGCCGGCCAGGGTGCTGGCGTGTACATCGAGTACGCCGCGGGGGGTCACTGGCACGTCCGCACGAGCTGCGACAGCGGCAAAGGGAGCACTGGTTGCAACTGGGACGTGCTCGTCTATGCGCCAGACGGACACTCGCTCTCGAACTTCGTGCCCGAAGATCTCGAAGCCGAGGACAGCCTGGGTCCGTACAACCAATCTCAGGCCACCTACGAGCTCAGCGCGCACACCACCACGGACCTCGACGGCTTCACCTTCGACGGTGATCCGGGTGTGGCGGCCACCGTCGACGCGTTCCTGGATAACACCTGCGCTTTGCCCTATTTTTTCTGGGTCGGCGACGGCGCACTTCACCCCGGGTCGCCGTCCAACCCGCTGACGCTGACGCCTTCGTCCGACTAGCGCGGGGCTAGTCTTCGCGCGTTTTGCGTTGCTTGCGCTTCTTGCCCGCGCGTCGACGCAGCTTGTCGAGCGCGCGCGGCGCGGCCAAGGTCAGCGGCTTCGACTGCAGACCGAGCAAGGCCTCGCTCTCGCGAGCGCGCTCGCGTGCAAGCTCCATGAACCGGCTCTGGCTGCGGAGCGCGGTGCCGTCGGGCTCGATGCGCTGATAGACACCGGCTGGTCGCAAGAGCCAGCCCTTGGTGTTATCCGCGCGCATCGTCCCGAGGACCTCCTCCATGACGCGCTTCTTCAGGGACTCGTCCAAGATCGGAAACATGACCTCGACGCGGCGCCGGAAGTTGCGCGGCATCCAGTCGGCGCTGGAGCAAAAGACTTCGTCCTGGCCGCCGTTCTTGAAGTGAAAGATGCGCGCATGCTCCAAGAAGCGATCGATCACCGCGTGCACGCGAATGCGCTCGCTGACGCCGCTGACTTCCGGGCGTAAGCAGCAAATTCCGCGCACCAAAAGGTCGATTTCCACGCCCGATTGCGATGCCGCGTACAAGGCGGCGATCACGTCCGCGTCGACCAGAGAGTTCATTTTGGCGACGATGTGCGCCGGTCGCCCGTTGCGCGCGTGCTCTGCTTCGCGCGCAATCAGACCGAGCACTGATTCGTGCAGCCCGAGCGGTGACACGATTAGACGATTCCAACGGAGTGGCGCGCTGTAGCCGGTCAGCATGTTGAAGAACGACGTTGCGTCCTCGCCCACGTCCTCGCGAGCCGTGAACAGTGAAAGGTCTTCGTAGGTGCGCGCGGTTTGCTGGTTGTAGTTGCCGGTCGCGAGATGCACGTAACGGCGTAGGCCGGTGCGCTCCTTGCGGATCACGAGCAGCACCTTGGCGTGCGTCTTGAAGCCGAGCAGGCCATACATCACGTTCACGCCGGAACGCTCCAGCGCGCGCGCCCACTGAATGTTGCTCTCTTCGTCGAAGCGCGCTTTGAGCTCGACCAGCGCTGTCACCTGTTTGCCCAGCTCGGCCGCTCTTTGCAGGGCTTTTACCAGCGGCGACTCACCGCCCGTACGGTACAAGGTCTGCTTGATCGCGAGCACCTTGGGGTCTTCGGCGGCCTGCCAAAGAAAATCGATCACCGCCTCGAACGACTCGTACGGGTGATGCAAGAGGACGTCGCGCTCTTGGATCGTGGAGAAGAAGTCGTCCGAGTCCCGCAGCGGGGGCACGTACTGCGGTGTGAAGGCCTCGTCGCGTCGCTCGCGGCGGTCGTCGTTCGCGGTCAGCTCGGTCATGTCACCGAGGAACAGCGCGCTGCTCACCGTATACACGTCGCGCTGCGGGTCGATGTCTAGCTCGCGGCACAGCCAATTCAAGGATTCGGTCGGAGCCTCGCCGCTCACTTCGAGCCGGACCGCGTGTCCGCGCTCGCGGCGGCGAAGCTCGTTCTGCAACGTGAGCAGTAAGTCGTCGGCGTCTTCGTCGTCGATCTCGATGTCGAAGTTACGCGTGACTCGGAAAGCGTACGCGCCGGTGATCCGCATCTGCGGGAAGATCATGCGCGTATGCCGGAAAATTAGGTCTTCCAGCGCGACGAACGCGCGCCGCGTGCCTTCCACCGGCACACGGATCATGCGCGGCAACATCGTCGGCACCTGCACCAAGCCGAACGCGGGCTCGGTGGTGTGCGCGCGCTTCTCGAAGATCACGCCCACGTTGATGCTCTTGTTGCGAACGTGCGGAAACGGGTGCACCGGGTCGATCGCGATCGGCGTCAGCACCGGGAAGATGTCGCGTTGGAAGTGTAGGTCGAGCGCGGCTTGATCTTTGGTCGAAAGCTCGTCTGGGCTCACCAATGCAACGCCCGCACCGCGCAGCTCCTTACGCAGTCCGTGATTCCAAATCCGATACTGCTCGGCGGTGAGCTCGTGCACGCGCTGGCTGATGGCCGCGAGCTGTTGATCCGGGGTCAAGCCGTCTGGCGGTACTTCTTCGACCTCACCGGAGATCTGCGCTTGCAGACCGGCGACTCGCACCATGAAGAACTCGTCCAAGTTCTGGGCGTAGATGGCGAGGAATTTGAGGCGCTCATAGAGCGGAACCTTCTCGTCGCTAGCCTCGTTCAGAACTCGGGCGTTGAACTCGAGCCAGGACAGCTCGCGATTGATGAACAGGGCCGGGTCGTCCAAACGAGCCGGCAGGATTGCGACGGGGGTCGACGCAGGCACGCTGAGGGTTGGTCGCAGCACATCGGAAGCAGCTGTCATGGTTACCGGCAGGGGGGCCCATCCTAGCGCGTTCTCGAGGTCACCTCGAAAGCCGCGTAAAAACGTCACAGTCCCGTCATCAAGTTTGATTTGCTGGCCGGTGTTCTACCGAGGCGAGATTTTCCTGGTACCTTCGGGAGCGGACATGGCGGGTTTGAGAGGCCAAAAGCTGCTCGTTCGAGGGAGCGCGCTCACGCTGGCCTGTGCGCTGGGCTTCGCCGCTCCCAGCGCATGCTCGAATACCACGGACGCGCCGGTAGCACGCCGAGCGATGCGCGAGGCGGGCGCGTTCGAGGCGAGCCCTGAACCCGAAGCGGAGGCAAGTGCCGGCGCGGCCGGCTCGTCAGACACGTCACCGGAGGCTGGCGCGGACGCGGGCGTGGATGCGCCGGTTCGGCTGGGCATCGTGCCTCTCCTGGAGCTCGGCGACGGCGGCACTGCGAGTGACAACACTCTCGCCGAGCTAGCCGTGCTGTCCGCTGGTAGCCGCGCGCGTTCTTTGTCGGTGCGCTTGGACCAATTGCTCGACGCTGCGGGGAACCCGAGTGAGTCTGCTTTCGCTGATTTGGCTGAGACCGCAGCGCTGTACCGAGCGCGCGGTGCATCCATTCTGTTTTCAATCGCGATTGTCGACCGCGCCGAAGACGCGCGGCCAGTCGCTTTGCGTGTCTCTTGGCGCTCGACGGAGCTGCGTTCTGCCATTCGCGCCGTCGTCGATCGCGCGTACGCCACGTTCGGACAGGAGCTCGCGTACCTCAGCTTTGGCACGGACGTGGATCGCTTTCTGGCGCTGGCGACCGCCAGCGACCGGACGAACGCTGGGGCCTGCTTTCTACAAGCACTGAGCTACGCCAAGGCTCATGCGCAGCGCCTGCCGAGCACGCAGGTTGGCGTCACCTTGTCTGCGCCGGGCGTGATCGCGGGCTTGGCGCGGGAGGCCCACGCGCTGCTTGCCGGCAGTGACGCGGCGATCATCACGGATTACGCGCTCGACGCCTCGTTTCAAGCAAAGTCGGTGACCGACGCGCTCGAGGACTTGGCCACGCTCGACAGCAAGCTGAAAGCCCAACCGATCGTGTTGCAAGAGCTCGCCTATCCGAGCTCGCCGCTGGTTCAAAGCTCGCCTGAGCAACAGCAGCAATTTTACGATCAGGTGTTTGCGCTTTTGGCTGCGCGGCGACAAAGGTTTCCGTTCGTCGACCTGTACGCGCTGACGGACGACGACGACGCTGATGCGCGACAACGAGCGCTGAGTTTCGGCGTGCTCACGGCTGGCACTGACGCGGGAGCTGCCGAGCTCGCGCAGGCGACCGCCGCCTTCGACTCGCTCGGCTTGCGGGGCCCCACGGGAGGGGGGCCGAACGCCTCGCAGAAACCAGCGTGGCTCAGCGCTTTGCGCGCGCTTTCGACGTTCGAGAGCCCATGACGCCAGGTAGTTTGTGTGGTTTAATCGTAGATTGGTAAACGATGGAAGAAAAACAAAGCGTAAGCAGTGGTTCCGTCGCATCGAGCATGGTCGCCCAGATCGCGGCGATGCAGGATTACGATCGCTATCGTGATCTCGCCTGGGAGGGCAGTTTCGAAGAGTACCTGACCCTCGTTCGTGAGCGCCCGCAGGTAACGCGCAACGCGTTCCAGCGCGTCTACGACATGGTCATCTCCTACGGCACCGAGGAGTACATCGACAACAAGAAGAAGCTCGTTCGCTACAACTTCTTCCGCGACGAGATCGACGAAGGCAAGGACGCGGTGTTCGGCCTCGACATTCCGCTCATGCGTTTGATGAACGTGCTCAAGGCTGCCTCGGAGGGCTACGGCCCGGAGCGCCGCGTGATCTTGCTGCACGGTCCCGTGGGCTCGAGCAAATCCACGATCGCTCGCCTGCTCAAGAAGGGCCTCGAGCGCTACT
>DATCFJ010000087.1:0-3494 GCA_036509605.1 Polyangiaceae bacterium
GACCTGCACGGGTGACCTATGCAGCAAGGTCTTCTCGTTTCCGTATGCGGTGCCCGACGACAAGTCGCTGACGAGTCGCTTGGCGGAGGTGACGTTGCACATCACACTCGAGCGCGGCCTCGTTCGCACGCTTTCGCTGTCGGGGCCCGAGCTCCTGACGCGTCTCGCAGAGGCAGTCGAGGTGCGCGCCATACCCGCGGACAATCCGCAAGCGCGAGCCGAAGCGCTGGCTCACGCGCTCGACGTAGTCGCTGACGCGCTCGACGGCCCGCTCCCGAAGGCGCGCTGCGAAGTCGACGCCGTAAGTCCTGTGGTCTTGGCTCGCCGTTGTGACGGCCGATACCTGGAAGTCGTGGCGGGCACCGAAGCTGGCGCCCTAGACCGCCTGTCGGTGTCCGCGGAACGGCACTGAAAGGCTCGATCCGCTCGCATTGGCGGGCTCCTGTGGTAGAGCCCTGCCGTGTTCACGCCCGCGATCCCTTACATTCAGATCCCCGAGCTGGTGCTGATTCCCAAGGGGGCACTCGGGGGCTTCCCGCCCGGTGCGTTCTCGATCAAGCCTTTCGGCACGCTGGTCGCGATCGGCGTGTACGTCGGCTCTTACCTGGCCACTCAGCAGGGCAAGCGGATGGGGCTGAACGAGCGCGTGCTAACGAGCTTCATCGCCTGGGTGGTGGGCATCGGCTTTCTCGGCGGCCACATGCTGGACGTGATTTTCTATTATCCCGGGCAGGTGCTGCGCGATCCGCTGTCCTTGTTCCGGATCTGGGAGGGCCTTTCGAGCTTTGGTGGCTTCACCGGGGCGGTGATCGGCGGCCTGCTCTGGAAATGGCGCTACAAGGTGCCGATCCTGCCCTACGCGGACGTGATCGCCAGCGCGTTTCCGGCGGCCTGGGTGTTCGGCCGCAGTGGCTGCAGCGTGGCGCACGATCACCCAGGACAACTGAGCGACCTGTGGTTTGCCGTGAAGTATCCCGGCGGTGGGCGCTTCGATCTCGGTCTATACGAGATGCTGCTGACCATTCCGTTGGCCCTGGCGTTCCTGTGGTTGCGCCGCAAGCCGCGACCGTGGGGGTTTTACTGCGGCGCGATCGCGATCGCTTACGCGCCGGTGCGTTTCGCGCTCGATTTTCTGCGTGTCGATCAGCCGATAGCCGAGAGCAATGGCTTGGTCGCTGCGGTCGACCCGCGTTATGCGGGGCTCACTCCGGCGCAGTGGGCGTGCTTCGGGCTGTTGGCGATGGGCGTGTATTTCTTTGTCCGCACGTTGCACAACGCCGGCAATTCGGCGGCCTTCGCGGCACCAACTCCGCCCGCGGGGCTTCTGTTGCGCACCGCCGCAAAGGCCGTTACGCCCGAATCCTGAGCGCGCCTTTGGCCACGCGCGCCATCAGCGGCAGTCGCCCAGGCGTTTCGCCATCCATATCGATCAAGACCTCGGCGCGCGGGACGAGGCTCTCGGCTTCGATCAAAGCGCCGCGCGCGACACTCACGCCGCGTTGACCGATATGCGTGCCTTGGTAGATGCGGTTCGCCAGCGCCACGCTTTGCACGCTCGTCATGCCGTGTAGCGCGACGACGTCGAACAGACCGTCGCTCGGATCGGCGTCCGGCGCGATCTTCATGCCGCCCCCAAAAAAACGCCCATTTGCGACCGCGACGTTCACGATCGGCGCCTCGAGGCAAACCTGTCCGTCAACCTTCACGCGCACCGGCGCATTGCGATAGCTGGCCATTGCGCGCAGCGTCCCGACGAAGAACGCCGCGCGCCCGCCGATCCATTTGGGTCCTGAATTGACCAAGCGATCGGTGAGCCCGCCGAGACCAAAGCTCGTGATGTTCAAGAACGCACGCCGGATCGTCTCTCCCGAATGCGAGCTCAATTCGAGCAAGCCGAGGTCGAGGGGGCGCGGCGTGGCCGTCGCCAAACGCTCCACGGCTTCCTCCAACGTGGTGCCGAGGTCGAAGGACTTGCGGAAATCCCCGCCGGTTCCCGACGGAAGGAGCGCGATGTCCGGACCGGGCAAGGGATTGCCTGCCGCGTCGAGATAACCTTGGCTGACTTCGTTGAGGGTCCCGTCGCCGCCCATCACGGCAAGGCATTCGACCCCGTCGGCGCGGGCCTCGTGTACAAGTCGCGTGGCGTCGCCCGGTGCGCTCGTTTCGGCGATCTCCGCTTGGATTCCGCGGTCTTCGAGCAGCCGTTTCAACGTTGGCAAGCGCCGTACGGCGCTGCGGCTACCCGCAGTCGGGTTCATAATCACGCGCAGCTTCATGGCCGCGGGAGCTTACACGAGCGTTCTCCACCGCTGCGTGATCGCGCTTGTCGGCCATCGGGCCGGTGGTCGCTTTTAACTGCTGACTTGAACGGCGAATCGTGGGCAGTTATCGTCAAACCTGGCTTCTGCGCTAATCCCGGCCATCGCTGGGGCGCAGCGAACTGTTTAGGAACGACGAGAAAATGGCGACCGAGGATGCACGAAAACTCTTCGTGGCGGGCTTGCCCGAGTCCATCAGCGAAGACGTGCTGAGGCAATTGTTCGAAGCAACTGGGGGCAAAGTGGTGGACGTTAGTCTGCCGCGTGATCGCGCGACGGGAAGGCCGCGCGGGTTCGGATTCGTGACGTTCGCAACGTCGGACGAGGCGATAGCGGCTCGCGACAAACTCGACGGCTCGCTGCAAGCGGGTCGCGCGATCTCCGTGCGTCCGTTCTCATCGGAGCCACCGCGTCGTGGCGAAGGAGCCCCGAGCCCCGGCGGTCCGAGTGGCGGCGCTGGTCCCGGCGCAGGCGGCGGCGGCAGTGGTCCACAGATGACCGAGGATCGCACGCTGTACGTAGGCAATTTGCCGTACGACACCAGTCAGCAAGAGATGACGCAGATCTTCACCGACAACAACGTCGGACCGGTCGCGCGCATTCACTTACCCGTGGGTCCCGACGGTAGGCTCCGTGGTTTCGGCTTCATCACCATGGGCACAGCAGAAGCCGCCAACGAAGCGATCACTGCGCTACGTAACTTCGATCTGCGCGGTCGTCGACTGATGGTCAACATCGCGCATCCGCGCGGAGCACCTGGTGCGCCGGGTGGCCCGAGTGATCGCCCGCGCCCCGCGCAAGGCTACAGCGGTGGCGGCGGTGGTTACGGTGGTGGCGGCTACGGCGGCGGTGGTGGCGGTGGCGGTGGTTACGGCGGCAGTGGAGGTGGTGGTGGTGGTTTCCCACCTATGCCGCCTCCCGGTATGGACCCCACCGGTCGTCCTCCAGAAGGTCGTCGCGCGCGTCCGGCACCCGGCGCGGGAGCTGGCTCCGACTGGGACGACAAGAAGAAGAAGAAGAAAGCACGCGGCGGCACCGAGGAGCCCAAGAAGGGCGAGCGCGGTGGTGGCGGCGCTGCCTGGAAGAACCTCGGTAAGGATTGGGACGACGACGACTGAAGCGTCGCCGCCGAGGGGCTCGTCTCGAACTTATTTTTCACTCAAAATACCGCGCGTA
>DATCFJ010000088.1:0-3063 GCA_036509605.1 Polyangiaceae bacterium
GTGCACCGCGGCGAAACCGTGAATTTGCCCGACAAAGACACGTCTTTTGGGCGCATTGCCTCGTTCATGGCCGAGGGGGACTTAGCAGGTGGCGCGGCGATCCTGTCGCACTGGGACAGGGACAGCGCGCGCGATCCCTACTACCAGCTGGCCGCAGGCGCGGTGCTCGAACGCGCCGGTGATCTGCGCGCGATCGAGCGTTACGACGCCGCTCGTCAGCTGGATCCGGAATTCGTGCCTGCGCAAATGCTGCTGGCACGCTTGCTACTGCTCGAGTTCGGCGGCGAGCGCGCTAAGCCAATCATGGACGCGCTGCGAGCGAAGCTCGGAGCCGCGCCGATCACGCGCGCGTTGTCCGCGCTTTCTTGGGTGGTCGATCAAGAACGCCCTGATACGCCGCCGGACGACGCCAAGCTCGACCCGGGCGACATCGAAAAGCTCCCCGCACCGCTTAGCGGCGTGCCCGCCATGGTCGACGCAGTGCAAGCAATGCGCGCCGGAGACATGGCAAAGACGTCGCAAGCCATCGATTCGGCGGTGACCAGCGCCATGACCCCGTCGCTCGCGACCGGCCTCGGCTTTCTCGCGATCGAGGCGGGCGACGAGCAATTGGCGCGCAAAGCGGCCCTGCGCGCCTTGCAATTTGCAGCCGTTTATCCGCGCGCGCGCACGCTTGCGGCTCGCGTCGCGCTGCTCGGTGGGCGGCTCGACGAAGCACAAAAGGCAATCGAAGAGCTCGATCCGTCGTCGCCCGACGTGGTCGTCGTGCGCGGCGTCGTCGCCTACGAGTCACTCGAGCCTGCGGATCTGGATGCCGCAATCAAGGCTTTGGGCGATGCACGCACTCGCCCCGCGTATGCAGGCCTTGTGGCGGGTCCGGGCTTGCTCACCGGCCGCGCGTTCCCGTCGCCGGACAAGATCGACGCCATGGCCACCCCTTCGACTCCTTGGGGTGAGCTGATCGCGGCCGACGCCGCGCTGGATCTTGGAGACTTGCCACGCGCCGCGAAGATCCTCGGTCGCCGTCAGGGCGACGCCGTGCGAGCGGTGCACTTCGTGCGCCTGGCGCGGCTGTACCGGTATCAAGGCAAGGTGGACGACGCGCTCAAGGCTGCGGCCTCGGCCCGCGAAGGCGCAACTACCGTGAATGTGCTGATCGAGTCGCTGTACGCGTTCTTGAAGAAGGACGACGCGGACGGCGCGCGCAACTTGGTCGCCAAACACCCGACTCTGCTCGGCCCGCTGACGGCCTGGCTCGGCGTGCTGGTGGACGCGGCCGGCAAACAAAAGGCGCAAGCCGCTGTGCGAGCCGCGAAGCTCGATCTGCCACCGCCAGAGACTCCGCTCACGCTTCGTATCCTGGTTGCGCGGGCGCTGGCCGTTTCCGGCGATAAGCGCGCGCGTCCGTACGTTCTAGCGTTGGCGAAGCAAGTACCGAAACACCCCGATGTGATCGAGGCCGCGCTCGAGCTCAACCAGTGAGCCCGAGCGCGTTTCGAATCTAAGCGACGAGCGTCTTTCAGAACATGTACGAAGCGCCGAGAGAGATTGTCTCTTGGGTCTTCTTGCCAGCCCAGAGTGCGGCCTCGCTTGCGCCATCAACTCGGAACTCCGCGCGCGCCAGGAGGGCGCCCGCGATCGTGTAGCCCGGCGTCAGGGTCAGGTTCCAGAGGCCGACCTTGTCCTTGGTGTTGGCCAATGTGCCCGTCGCCATATCCATCGGGTTGATCGTGCCCGCCAAACCAGAGCGTGACAGGCCCGAGTCGCTGAAGTACTCGAAGCGTAAGCCGAGGCTTGCGGCGTCGACCTTGACCACGGGCTGAATTCCGAAGCCGACCCAGCTCGCGCTCTTGGTCGGATCGACGTAGTCCGAGTGCTTTTCGCCACCGAGATTGACTTGGTAGTTGATCGTGAGGTTCGGCGAGGCGACGGCCGCGCCGGTCAAGTCGAGCGAATAGCGCGGGTCGGTGTCTTGGCCCGCTTTCTCCACGCCGTACGAGCCCGACAAAGCAGCGAAGAACTCCGGCGAAGGCGTTACCGCAGCGCGGAAGATGAACGTCTTCTGGTTGTTGTTGTCGCCGGTCATGAAGATGCCGTTGTTGGTGTCCCAACCGTTGACCAGGCCAACGCCCACGTCTACCGGCCCGCTTGCGTAGTGCAGCTTGGCACCGACGTGCGTGACGGGCTCAGCGAGCCAGTACAAGAAGCCGCGCGAGATGGTCGGATTCGCGGGGCCCTGGTAGACCTCGATGCCTTCGTAGGTCGTGAACTTACCGGCGGTGAACGTGAAGCCGCTGCCGGTGGCCGCCACGTACGCCTCAGGGACGTCGAACAACGTCTTCTGCGAGCCGGAGGGATCGTGATTCCACGCCGCGTCAGCGCCGGCATTGAACGCGATGAACGCAAACACGTTCTCGTTCAGCTGATGCTTCACGGCGAGGTGTGCGAGGTGCAGCACGAAGCCGTTCTCTGGGTCGTACGCGCGTGTCGGTATTGCGGAGGCAGGGCTACCTTGATCCGCCGGATGTGGCGCACCGAACACGTGGTTGTATCCGCCTTCGACGAAGCCCGTAATGGTGGTCGACGGGTACGTCGGCGCGGGCGCCGCTGCCGCCTCCGCTGGGCCTGCGGGCGGTGCCCCCGGAGCCGGCATCGCGGCCGGAGGCGGAGCCGAATCGCCAGCCGCTGCCGGCATGGTGGCCGGCGTCGCCGGTGCTACAGCCGGAGCATCCGCGGCGGGCGGGGCAGCAGGGGCAGCAGCGGCAGCAGGGGGGGTTTGAGCAAACGCTACGGTGGGCAGTGCACAGAAACCAACAACTAGCGACAACAGGGAAAAGCCACTCTTACGCATCAGAAATTCTCCGGGTTCAAGGCAGCGGGGGGCGCCCGCCGGTGGTCACTAGTGACCGCTGTCGGACATGTAGGCGGGAGACTGCCGCCCTAACATTGCGACAGTGTTTCGCGCAAGTTTCCCCGCCCATGAACGCGTGCATTGCTGACGCAACCCAGAGAAAAAAGCTCGATTTCGTGCCCTTCGCGCGAGTCCGATTGTGGCGCGAGAAA
>DATCFJ010000089.1:0-2854 GCA_036509605.1 Polyangiaceae bacterium
GGCAGCGCGTCGTAGTTGCGAGCGAAGCGCGCCGGCGCAGCTGCCGGAACAGCAGTGTCTTGACTCGACACGGCGAGGGTCGTTGCGGGGCGACGTTCGTCGAGCGGCGCGCTGATCGGCGGCGCCGCAGGCGCCACTGCCGCAGCCGGCAGCTCGGGCGGGGCTTCCTCAACTGCGCTCGGAGCAGGCGCAGCCGGCGGCGCTGGTGTTGGTTCCGGGGTTGGCGGCGCCGGTGGCGTAGAAGGCGGCGGCGCGGCAATCGGAGCGCCAAACACGGGTCCACAAAGGAAGCACGCCGTGAGCAGTACCGACCCGCAACCAAACGCGCGCATGGCGGCGACTATCGCGCGCGCTGCCCGAGCGCGCAATTGAGCGCGCCCGCGGGCCCGTCCGGGGGCCCCAAAAACAGACCTTTTAGCGGAATTTATGCGGGATTATTGCAACGACACGGAGCCCCGCCACGAGCGTTGACAGTGCGCGCTTCGGCGTTCATATTCCGCCGCGGAGAGATGACCGAGCGGCCGAAGGTACCTGATTCGAAATCAGGCGTACCCGTAAGGGTACCAAGGGTTCGAATCCCTTTCTCTCCGCTAAGAGCCCGACCGAGCACCTGAGGTGCGGGCCCAAGCGCCATGGGGAACCGGGTCTTCGAACAGTCGATCGTCATCCGCGAGGAACATCTCGACACGTTTGGGCACGTGAACAACGCGCGCTATTTGGAAATCTTCGAGCAGGCGCGCTGGGATTTGATCACGGACAATGGCTTCGGCCTCGAATACGTCAAATCGTCCGGTACTGGCCCCGTAATTCTCGAGCTCTCGCTGCGCTTCCTGCGCGAAGTGAAGAATCGCCAACACATGTTGATCCGCAGCTTCCTCGACAGTTACGAGGGCAAGATCGGACGCATGACGCAGCTCTTGATCGACGACACGGCTCAGGTCTGCTGCGAAGGTAAGTTCGTGATCGCGCAGTGGGACACGGCGACGCGCAAGATCATCCTGCCGACTCCAGAGTGGCGACACGCGGTAGGGCTGGAATAGGAGCGCGTGCTCGTCGAAGTCGCCTCAGTGCGGCGCACGCGCACGGTGCATTGCTGCCTCACAGCGACAAGCATCGAAGATCACGATGGCTCTCGGTCAGCTCAGGTGCGGAACAGTTGTTGCTCTACGTCACGCATGCCTACCTGGTTTCCCTATTGTGCCGACGAGATTGAGCGATCCACGCCTCTGCCGCGACCACCTATCGAGGATCCACCACTGAATCCTCAACCTGGCCCGGGCGAGCCGACTCCGGATTCACCGGCAATGCCAGGTGAGTTTCCGGAACCATCGCCAGTGGACGCCTAACGCCGCGTCGCTCGACAACCCGCTGAAATCAGGCCTAAATCAATGGCCAGCTTCGCACTTTTGAAGAGGTGAGATACAAGATCGTGGGGCCTTTAGGCGCTCACGACACTCACTATCTTTGGAGGCAGTATGCGTGGCTTGGTTCGCTGGGTGGTTGTACTAGGCGTGTTTGCTCTGGGCGCAGCCCAGGGGTGCAGCAGCTCCAACAGCGGGCTCAGCCCGACAGGCAACGCGGGCAACGCGGGCGCGGCGGCTGCCGGAGCGTCAAACGGACACGCCGGCGCGACGACCGGTAGCGCGGGCGCGACGACCGGTAGCGCGGGCGCAATGACCGGCACTGCGGGTGCCGTGTCGGGCGGTGCGCCCGGAACTGCAGGTGCAAACCCCGGTGGTAGCGCGGGCGCAACGACGGCCGGCGCAGGGGGCGCAGGGGGCGCGGCGACCGCGGGCGCAGGCGGTGCCACGGCAGGCACCGGCGGAGCGAATGCGGGCGCAGGCGGAGCGAATGCGGGTGCAGGCGGTACCGCTGGCGCAACCGCAGGCGCGGGCGGTGCCACGGCAGGGGCAGGCGGTGCATCCGCTGGCGCAGGAGGCGCGGCAGGCAATGCCGGCAGCGCCGGCGCCGGAGGCGCTGCGTGCAACACGTTCGCGCAGGCCGCAGCGGCCATCACGACGAACGACACCACGGACCCGGCTCCGACGACCTTCACGTACGGCACGCTTCAGGCTGGAACGTATTACCTGACCCAGGAAACGTTCTATCCCGGGGCTGGCGCGCACACGACAGGCAGCGTAGCGGCCACCTTGACGATCACGGTCACGAATCAAGTCGCAACGCTGAACGTCGTCGTGTCAGACGGCACGCGCTACACCCTCACCATCACGATGGCGGCTCCATCCAGCAACGCACCGACTGCCGAAGCCGTTACTTGTACCAACAACAGCGCGTTCACCAGCCCCGTCGGGACCATCACGGGAAATCTGGACTACAACTTAACCTCGACCAAACTGATGATCTACATTCCAGCCTACCACCTGCTAGAGGTCTATACGCTGCAGACCTAAAGGCTGCCGCTCGTCAGGCGCCGCGGGACACAGGTCACGCGGCGCGCGGAAACACCAGTCACAGCTCGCATTGCAAGCGAGCACACACCGCTTCCATCACCTTTATGCGCGCGTAACGCTTGTCCTCTGCTTCGACGAGCGTGAAGGGCGCGTACTCGGTGCTGTTGCGCGAGATCATCTCTGAAGCCGCCGCCTCATATTGATGGATTTTCTGGCGGTTCCGGTAATCCTCCGCCGTGATCTTGTGCTGTTTCCAGGGCTCCTGCTCGCGTTCTTGGAAACGCCTTAGCTGCTCCTCGGCGCTAATCTGCAGCCAGAACTTCACGAGCACCACGCCGTCGCGGGTGAGCTCCTGCTCGAAATCGTTAATCTCCTTGTAGGCGCGGCGCCAGGATTCCTCATTGGCAAAGCCTTCGACCCGTTCGACGAGCACGCGACCATAC
>DATCFJ010000090.1:0-8585 GCA_036509605.1 Polyangiaceae bacterium
AGCCCGCCCGTGGCGCCAGGGTTGCCCAAGGCAAAATAGCGGACCGGGACAGCGGTTGGTTCGTCGAGGGCGGTGAGCTCCTGCTCGCTGAGCAGGTAGTACGGTTCTGGCTCATGGGCAGCGGCACGCGAGAGCTCGAGCGCGTCGATGTTCGCTTGCCAGTCCGCAGCGCTGGAGGCGGCCACCAACAAGCTTGCCTCCGATACTCGAGCCGCGGTCAGCGCCGCTACGAACCCGCTGGTGTCGGCTGCCGAGTCATAGCTCAACCGTTCGACGCTCGCCGAGCCGAGCGCGTCGTGGCTGAACGCGGCCGAATAGCCCCAGGCTACCTCGTCGGAGCTCACCGCGAGCAGTGATCGGCTATCAGCGGGCAACAGCGCTGCGGCGCGCAACGCATCACGCAGGAAGGTCGCCGCTGCCAAGGTTTGAGCGCCGAGCGCGGCGCGATTGGGCGTGCAGCTCACGACCCAGGAGGCGAGCTCGGAGCTTTGCAGGGCCGGCGCGTCGCCATACGGAGCGAAGAGCACGGCGCGAGCATTCACCTGAGCCGTCGCGGCTTCGAGCGCGCTGGGACGAGCCGAGTCGATCAGGATCTTCACGCCCGCAGAGAGCAAGCCTTCGAGTGCGGTGCTGTCGTCGTCCGGGCACATCACTGCGACCACGCGAGGCACGCGCGAAACCTGCATGCTAGCGTCGTTGAGCGCACTCACTGCCCGCAACACCGCGTCAGCGGTGGCGCTGGAGTCAATGGTCGACGCAGAGCTCGGAACGAGCACCGCGATCGGCAAACGCTCGGTGGCGTCGAGCGGCGTGGCTTTGCCCACGGGCGCACAGCTATCGGGCAGCAGCGAATGACACGTGCCATCCACGCAACGCGACCACTCGTCCCCACAATCCAGATCACGCACACAGCGACTCGCGGGTGGACTCGCACCGTTCGGAACCGCGGCGGTGGCTTCGCAGATGCCTTCAGTCGTGCACACTGCTCCGACCGCTCGACTCTGGCAATCCGCGGAGGTCTGACACTGATCGCGTTGTCGCTGAAGCGCGAGCGTGCAACCGGGCTCGGCCAGGAGCAGAACGGCCATGACCGCCAAGCGCCAGCTCGATACGCTAGAGCGCCGCTGTCGCCGGGACACGATTCACCTTTTGCCTTGCGAGGCGCGTTCGGTATTGCCGCCGTAAGAAATCATACAGCACAAGCTCGAAAGAGCGGCCTCCCAGCCCGAGCAGACGCAGCGCGTGCAGGTGAGCAAAGGAACGCGGCAAGTCAGCCATCCCTGCGGGCAGTGCGGCGTTCGTCCGGACCGCGTTCAGCGCCGCCCAAATCGGCACGATTCGCTCGCTGCGCTGTGTGAAAATTCTGTGCGCAGCTTGCAGCACGGCCGGCGCAGACTCTTGCGATTCCGACAGCAACTTGCACAAGGTGTCTGCGTAGCCACGGTATTTTTCGGAAAGGCTCTGCCGAGTGCTGCGGTCGGCACGAACCTCCAGCGCGTAGTCCTCCGCTGCGCGAGCGGCAAACACAGCACGGCCGTCCAAGTCGTAACCACAGTCGATCAGCAAGCGGTCGATACCGAGCAAAGCCAATTGCCAGCGCAGCTCGTCGCTGTCTGCCGCCAAAACTTGCAGCCGAGCTACGGCGTCACTGTCGGCCCAAAAGACTTGCTCACACAAGGCGATGCTCGACGCGCCACCGTAGCGCTCGATTTCCTGCTCGTAAGTATCGAGTTGGAACCGCCATACCGTCCCGCGCTCGAGCAACGGCGCGAGCGACTTGCTCAAGCGCGGCAATACACGACCGCGCAACGCGCTCGGATTGCCGCGAAACCGAACTCGCAGGTGAGGCTCCGGATCTGCGTAAGGCAAGAAAAACCATAGTTCGATGGCCGTACCGAACAGCGGCTCAACCACACCCGCTCGAACGCACTGGATGACTTCTTCCAGCTGCGAGCGCCCGGCGTAGATCTTGGCGTAGAGCCAATTGGAACCGGGTGCGTGCCGGCGCTCGCTCGCGCGAGCCTCGCTCTCCCGCGAATAACGGGGAGCTCTGCGCGGCGCGAGGTCGACCGAGCCGTGACGCACGAACGGGACGACCAACTCCGCGCAGTACCGCCCGCCCTCCCCTTGCAGCACGAGCTCTTCGGGCCCCGGCAGTAGCTCTTCGAGGACCAGGCTTGATTGGCGCCGGGCAGCATGCAGCAGCTCCGACACGCTGAGCTCGTTGTCCAGATCGACCGGCAAGCGCTGGTCACGCTCGGGACGCGTCAAAAACCGTGGCAGCCGACGCTTCTCTCGCAAGCTCTGCACGAGATCGAAGGCTTGGTTGCCGCTCGCCGCCAACGCCGGCTTCAGCTCTTTGCTACTGAGCCGAAAGCGGGCCACGCTGAGTACGGTGTCGCCGTGCACAACGCGCGGCTGCTGGTCCGCGTCGTCTAGCGGTCCCCAAGACCAGCTCGCGACGAGCGCTCCTTCGTCCTGCAGTTGTAACGCTCCCAAAAAGCGGTAGCTCACCGGGCAAGCGGGATGACCATAATTGTGTGCGCTCGCAATCCGAATTTTGACGCGTTTTTTGCGCACGGAGTCGAACAAGACGACTCGATCGCCTTCGACGCTGACGAGCAGGTCACTGAGCGCGATCTGCCGTTCGCGCGGTGCACCCGATCTGCCGAGGAGGGGGATTTCGTAGTGCCGCAGCACCGGCCGCACGGCAATCTGAGCTGAGCCGTTGTGCGGGAGATAGGCGACGTCTGCCAACAGGGTGTTCCCCGCCAGCTCTTGCTCGAGCGCTGCGAGCCGTTGCAACGCCGTGAGCAGTAGCGGCTCTGCCTCACCGAAACGCCCAAGCGTATTTAGCGCAGACGGCGCAGTCAAGATGGGCGCGACCACGAGCAACCGCCCTCCTTCGACTCGCGCCAAGCGCGCAAGGACCGCGAACGACTCCGGTAGACTGGCCGACTCCGGCAGCGGGAACAGCTCGAGCAACTCTGTATCGAGCTCGCAAACTAGCTCACCTTGCGTCACGCTCCGCTGCCAGACTTTCAGCCGCGCTCGGTCGTAGGCGTCGAACGCAGGCCCCGGCTTCGGTGTCGGAGGCACGACAATTCCGTCCAAGAACGCGTCGCGCGCAAAGCCTTCGAAGCTGTCGAAGCCAACGCCGATATCGCGATCGAGCGCTTCCAACAGTGGAACCCAGCGCTGCTCGTATCGGCGCGTGAAATGCTCGCGGAAAGCGCTCAATGAGCGGAGCTGCGGGGCTGGTCCGACTCGCTGCAGAAGCGCGGCGGCCGCCAGGAACTTTTGGGCGAGCGCGTCGCTGAGCTGCAAGTCGGCAGCGGGTTTCACGAGGTCCGCCTGCAGCAGCGGCTGCTTGGAGCTGTCGGCGGTGGCGATGCTCTCCAGAGTGACACGGGCGCCTCGCAGCGCTTGGCTGGCCGTACCGATGACTGCACGGTCGGCCGTGAGTAGTAGCCGTTGTACCGCTTCGAGGCGCTCCGTCGTCGCCGACAGCGCCGGATAGAGCTTCATCTGCTCGAGCAACGAATTCAAAAGGCGTTCGCCGGTCGCGGCGGGCGACCAGGACGCCACCAAAAAGCGCCGCTCGCAGAGCGTCAGCACGAACTCGAGCACGTCCGCGTAGGCAAGCTCATCTTTCAACAACACCTGGGCCAGCGCCGCCGGCGTGATGGCCTGCTGTGCCTCGAGCACGACACGATGCAACATCGGCGTGGCTGTCAGCTCGACGACCGCGTTGGCATCCCCGCTGCCAAGCTCAGCCAACGGTTCGACGCTGACAAAACGGAAGTTGCCTTGCGCGAGCGACACTGAGGAGCTGAGCTCGTAGTGCAGTTGCTCACGCAGCACAGGCTCCAGCTCCAACCTCGCCAGCAGCCGATTGAGAAAGCTGGGCGCAACGCGCGTTTGGCGTCGCTGCTCCGCCTCCGGCCCAAGTTGCAGCCGAGCCTCCCCCGTGATGCGACCGAAGGAGACCCCCGCGAACAGGCCGAACGGTGTTTCGCGTCCAGCAGCCCGCATGAAGTAGCGCGTCAACGTGCGGACGAGCTTCGAACCTGGCGGCGCCCCATCGCCATGCGCTGCCAGTAGGCGCTCGACTTCTGGTGATGCGAAAAAGATGGCCTCGCGCAGCGCGGGCGCTGCAAATTCAACCAGCAACCGTGAAGCCAGTCGCGCGGCTCGATCCTCGCCGGGGCCCGGCTGCTGATTGCTCCACGCGATCAAGCGCTCGAGTGGCAAGATCGGGCTGCGAACGACGAAGAAGTCCGCAGCCCGATAGCACGCCGACCAGGCCTCCAAACCGCGCAGGCCCGCTGGGCTTCGGGCGAGCAGCATGGTTACGCCGCTATTCTCCCCTCACCTCTACTCCCTGTAAATTAGCAGTGACCACGGCGCCGTCGAAGGAGACTTCACCGTGCACGAAGCACCGAGAGGGGACAGACCAATCCGCAGCGCACGCTTCGCCTGAGTTCCATGAGACCGTGGCGAACGTGACGCCGTTCACCACTTTAGTGAACTTCAGTTTCAACGTCTCATCACTGATCGTCGATGGCACCACGCGACGCTTGATTGCCGATTTGCGCGTCTTCTTAGATCGCTTCCTGACCGCCATGTTGCATAATCCCTTCAACCACGGTTGCTCGAGAGCACCCAGAGCCACGAACCGCTATCCGTAGTTCCGCTATAATCAATTTCGACGGCGCCCACAAGGAAACACCGATTGATGACGGCGGTGTTTCGTAGTCATTTGTCGCGTCTTAAGTGACGCGGGTCGGTGCGTGCGCCCGTTGACGATCGCGCCGTTGCTATTCCAAACTGGAACCAAAGGGCTGATCCGTAATTCGCCGGCCGCAGCGCAAAGGGCACGGCCCGCCACCTGAATCAGCTCGATGATCTACGTGTTCTTTCTGGCGACGCTGCTGTCGTCGCTTTCGCCGGGCCCGGCCGTGTTGCTCTCGATTGCCGTATCCTTGCGTTCGGGACTGGTAGCCGGTCTGCGTGCGGTGTTGGGCGTGTGCGTCGGCAGCATGGTGTACTTTCTGCTCGCGCTCGCCGGTGTCTTGGCCTTCCTGCGCGCGCACCCAGTGGGTTTCCAAGTGCTGCAATTGGCGGGCGCCGCGTACTTGGTGTGGCTCGGCGTTGGCGCGTTGCGCGCTGCGTGGAACGACGCGAGCAGTGTGCAGCGCGCACGAGAGACGGACGCGCGACCGTTCCGCGCGGGGCTAGTGACTCAGCTCAGTAACCCGAAAGCGATTTTGTATTGGACCGCGTTGCTGCCGCCCTTCCTGAATCCGGCTGGGCCGCTGCCACGACAGCTCGCACGGCTCGTGGGCATCGGCATTCCGGTCGATTTCGTGGTGCTATCGCTTTACGCGCTGCTCGCCGCCAGCGCGCGTTCCCGGCTGGCCAGGCCGCGCTTCCAACAGTTGCTCGGCTTGGCCGCAGGAACGCTGTTTACGGTGTTGGGGAGCGCGCTCTTCATCTCGACTCTGAGCAGGTTGTGAAAGACGGCTCCGAAATCAGCACGTGGTTGGGAGGGGCCCCCGCCCGATGACCCGCTGAGGGCTTGCCGCGCGCGCCCTTTGAGCCTTAAGTGGCTAGGAACCGGGCCATGAGTCTCCCCTTCAGGCATCGCCTTTTGTCGGCCGCAGCGCTCTTGGTGTGTCTGATGCTTTCGGGCTGCGCAGCCACCGATCGATCCTCGACGGGCAGCGCCGCGGGCGCACCCGGCGGCGGAGCGAGCGGACAGGCCGATGCGGGTCACGTCGGCGCGGGCGCCGCGGCAGGCGCGGGCGCCGCGGCAGACGCGGGCGCCACGGCGAGCGCGGGCGCAGGCGCAGGAGCAGAAGCAGGCGCGGGCGGCGCAACGAACATGATGATGGAACCGGACGCCGCAGCCCCCGCAGCGAGCTTCATGATCGGTGCGGACATCACCTGGGCTCAAGCCGACGAATCGCTCGGCGCCACGTACAGCGACGGCAAGCCACGCGACATTTTTGCGATCCTGAAGGATCACGGCTTCAACTACATTCGCCTCCGCACGTTCGTCGACCCGAAGGCCGTAGATGGCTACGACCGAGTCACTGGCTTTGGCGATCTCGCGCATACCGTTGCTTTTGCAAAGCGTGTCAAGGCGGCGGGCCTAGGGTTCCTTCTCGATTTTCACTACAGCGACAACTGGGCGGATCCTGGAAAGCAATGCGTACCGGT
Organism: Polyangiaceae bacterium; assembly: GCA_036509605.1. Lineage (GTDB taxonomy): Bacteria > Myxococcota_A > Polyangia > Polyangiales > Polyangiaceae > PMG-095. The sequence continues at coordinate 6,226 of DATCFJ010000090.1, forward strand.
TGCTTGGCAGGGCTTCACGAACATCGCCCAAATGGCTACTGCGTTGCACGACTACACGACTGCCACCGTGACGGCGCTAATCGCCGCCGGTGCCCGCCCAGACATGGTGCAGATCGGCAATGAAATCACGCCCGGCATGGACATCCACGTGTGTGACGCAGACGGGCAACCCACGGGCGAGGCCGCCGTGGGCGGCGCGATCTCCAATTGGACCAATCTTGGCGCGCTGCTGCGTTCAGGCTCCACTGCCGTAAAAGACATCGATCCTTCGATCCTGGTGATGCTCCACTTGGACCGGGGCAACGCTTACCAGACCAGTCACGATTTCATCGTCGCCGCGCGTGCTCAGGGCGTCGTGTTCGATGTGTTCGGCGAATCTTGCTACACGGCGTATCAAGGTCAGCCCGCTGAATGGGCTAGTAACTTCTCCCAGCTCGCCAGCGCGTTCCCGGATCTGAAGCTCGCGATCGCCGAGTACGGCTCAGAACAGCGCACCGCGAACGATCTGCTCTATGCGCTTCCCAACGCGCAAGGGGTCGGCAGCTTCGTTTGGGAGCCCACGCGGACGGGAACGTGGAACACCGGACACGAGCTCTTCGATGCCGTCGGGAAAGTGTACACGGCCAGCGCCGACTTATTGCTCTACGACCAGATGAAGCTAGCGTACGCTTCACGCCTTTAGGACATGTCGCGCCGACGCTCGGAGCCACTGCGCAGCCTCCGTCTGCAGGGCGAACGCGCGACGCGCAGATCAAGCGCGCGCGAGCAAAACAGCCGGGCACGTTGGCTGCCTACGATCTGTACCTGCGCGCGCTACCTCATCTTTACGCATTTCGACCGATCGACAACGCGCTCGCCGTTGATCGCGCTCTGCATCGAATCGGTCAACGTCAAGACGGACTGGAATTTCACTTGGTGGGTCATGGCGTCCGCGTCTGGGCAACGTGGCGAGCTCGACCGCGCGCGCGAAGCCTTGGCCCAGCTGAGCCGTTTGCGCCAGGACTAGAGGCCGATCACGGAATGCCGTAGCGCGCCATCAAAGCTTGCTCGACGACGCCGCTTTCGGCGACGCTGAGCGCGCGATCGTAGATCAACGCTTCCGCCATGATGGCGGTCGCGCCGTTGCCCACCATCGTGAAGTTGGCGGCCGAGAAGTCCTCGATGTTGCCGAGCTTGCCGGAGGCACGCACGAGGGTCTGCGCGGCGCTATTGACGCGATAGCTGACTGCGCTCACGGTATCTGTGCCCGGCACCATGGTGGTGATGGTCATGACGTGAACGCGCGGCGTAGCGCTCGTGGCGAGCGTGGTGTCGTAGGAGGTGCTGGTCGTGTAGACGCCTTCGAGACCGCCGTTGGTTCCGAAGGTGTTGGCGTCGATCGCCATGTAAGTGCCTGGCGTCTTGGCCTCACCCTGCATGACCGACTGGAAACGAGCATAGGTATTCACGAGCTGAACGACTGCCACGTAGGTACGCGCCGAGGTGGGCGGAATGTCGAGCACGCCGTCCACCGACAAGTAGCTGTTGGCCGCGTCGAAGTGAATGGCGGGCCGCGCGCCGAGGCTCGTGGCCTCGAACAGCGGGCGAGCTTCGCCGCTGGCAAGTAGCAGATGCCCCTGGCCGCTCTGATCGGCCCAGGCGCAAACTCTTTGCGCATCGGTCGCGTAGACGCCGCGGTCGGCGCGCAGCCAGAGCACGAGCCCGTCTGCTGGAAGGCCGGCGGCAGTCGCTGAAAGCCGAGGCAACGCGGGCGGCGGGTTGCAGCCCGCACCCACGTCGATGATCGGATCGATTCCGTCCGCGCCGCCCACGTCCGTGCCGCTCACGCCGCCCGCTGAGCTGGGGGCCGCGCCCGCGCCTCCTGCTGCCGTGCTCGCGCCCGCCGTGGCGTCAGCGCCGCCCGGGCCGCTGCTGCCGCCCGCCGAGTTGCCGGCCTGAGCACTGCTCTGGCCACCCGTGTCGTTTGCTCCGGCATCTCCTGCCGTGCCGTGGTCGACGAGCTTCTTGTCGTCGCCGCCGCAGCTGGCGACCGCCACCAGCGTGAGAACGGGAACCAGCAGCAGAGGGCGCAGCAGGTGAGAGGTCATGGTTGACTGCTGGCAATCACCCAGCGGCTGCCCGGCTTCAAGTCGGCCGGGCCATTTCGCCGGTTTTGGCGCGCTTCTGAGGTCTTCCCTCGAGTGGCCTGACGAGTCACCCCTCGCTCGAGCTAGCTGTTCCCCAGGAATTCTGACTCCAAAACCAGGTCCTTGATCAGGGTTTGGTACTCGACATGGGCCGCGTGCTGCTGGGTGCGGAACAGCTTGCCCTCGTTGGCTTTCATGAAGGCGTGGTATTCGGGGGCGCCGGGGACTTTGACG
>DATCFJ010000091.1:0-2069 GCA_036509605.1 Polyangiaceae bacterium
AGCGCACCGGCACCGCCTGTCGCATCCGGCACCGGCCTGGTTTCAGCGCCGGAGAACCTGCGCAAGGACGACCGCGGCGGCTTTGCCCATCACTTAGGTTCGCGCTTCTTGTCACGTCGCTGTTGTGCTTCATGCTTGAGCTGGGCTTGCTTGCCGGCTATCTCGGCGGTGCGCTCGGCCTTACGCTCCTGGGCGATGCTGCGTGATTTGGCGGCGTTGGCAAGGTGCTCGTTGCGCCTTTGTTGTTGATCCATGCGACCTCCTCGTAGACAGTCACTCTACGCTCATGCACAACGCCCACACGACTGGACCGCCGCCTCGCCGGCTGGCTGGGCCGGTCGCAGGCTCGAAACCCGCCGCGCCGATTCAGCCTTCGTCGGCCAGCAGCTCCATCAGCAGGGAGTCAGCGCGCGATGCGCTCGGTCCGAACCCGAAGCGCCTGCTCGACATCCACCCCCCTGGCCGTGAGCGTCCACGCGTTCGCCTCGCCCATCGCCTGACCAGCGCCCGTGTTGCGCAGCAGACCGAAACGCTCGAGACGCGTGAGCAGCCTCGAAACCTGGCCCTCGTCGGAGATCCCCGCCCGGGTCGAGAGCTCGCGGTTGCTCGCGCCGGGCTGTAAGGCGACCGCGGCGAGGACACGAAGGGTGCGGTATGTCAGGCGCATGTTCAGGCCGTCGAGCGGGTCCTTGACCGAGCGGGTCGGCGTACGGCGCGCTTTCGGCCCAGCGCGCGTCAGCTCCCTGGCGGCGGCGGCCTGGCCGAGGTACGGAAGCACGACCATCGCGGTAAGAGGATTCAAAAGCTCGATCGGCGGCCGGCTGCTCTGCGCGAGCATCCGCGCGTGCAGGACGCTGAGCACCGCGCCCACGACCCCCTCCGCGGTTAACGGTGGCGGCCCATTGCCGGTTTTCACTTCTGAGCGCCCACGATCGACGATGCGGGCAAGGGTTTCGAGCCAAAGCGCGCGGCGCGCAAGGACTTTGGGCCCGGCATTGAGCGCGCTGACGATCACAAGCGCCCCCAACCCCGGCTCATCCCCGATGAACTGAAGCAGCGTCAATAGTCCGGCCCTGACCTGATTCCGCCAGCTCGCCTCTCCGGCCACGGCGTCCTCGACAAGCAGCGTGGCGCGGGCCACCGCGTCATCGAAGGCAGCGAGAAAACAGTCCTCGCGATCCTCGAACAGCTCATAGAACGTCTTACGCGAAACACCCGCACGAGCCGACACCCGCGCCGTTGACATCCCGGCGTAGCCAACCTCCGAGACGACCTCTACCGCGGCGGCGAGCAGCCGCGCGCGCTGAACCTCGCCCATCCCCGCACGCGACGCGCCATAAAGGCTCGCCCGCGCCCGCCCCAAGGCGGGCGCGCTCTCATCATGAACTCCTCGCCTCGGCCTGGATGAGGACACGATCGTCACGCCCCTGACCCAAACCCCCGGAGAGGGCGCGCTCTCTACTTCCCTTTCTTCTTGCCCTTGGCCTTGCTCTTCTTCTTGACCGGCCCATATTTCTTGCGGGCCTGCTTTTCGCACGTGACGCGCTTGCTCTTGGACTTGTCCTTCTTGCACGCCTTCAATGCCGCCTTGAGCTTCTGCGCCCGCGTCAACGACGCTTTCTTGACTTGCGGGCAGCCCGTCACCGCGATCTTCGTCTGCTGGGTGATCTCCTTACCGTTCTGACCGATGATCGTCGTCGGCATCACCAATTTGCTCGTGCACAGATTCCCGTTCGCGGCCAGCGCCGAATCAGGACCCTCAGGGAGCGTGACCTGGAAGCTACTGATTGGCGCGTCTGGGACGGTGCTGAACGTCGTGCTCGTGATGCCCTGTTTAGAGATGAACGTCGCGCCATCAACAACAACCGTCACACCTTCGCCTTGGAGGACGATCTCGAGGTCGGGGAACGCCGCGCCCCCATGCGAGACGAAGTACGCCGGACCAATCAACGGCTTACTCAACACCGGGGTGTTCGCTACCGCGGTCCCGAGTACCGACGCCGCCGGGCAACCGGCGGGGTTCGCTTCGAACTGCGCGGCCGTGCACGCCTTCTGAAGCGTCGTGAGGC
>DATCFJ010000092.1:0-4916 GCA_036509605.1 Polyangiaceae bacterium
GCGATCCTTCTGCACGAAATGTTCGACCTGATCCGGCGGCCAAAAGTCGTGGTCTGTCTTGCCGAGCAGCGCGCTGCGCGGCATGCCGAGCAGCTCTTCGCCGGCGCGGTTGAAGCGGCTGAAGGCAAGCCGCTCGGCGTCCTTCACGAAAATCATGTGCGGAATATTCTCGAAAATGGCGTCGAGAAATGCCTCCGCCTGAGACAAGCCGTGAACCTCCGCAGCCGGCGCGCATTCGTCCGCAGAATGCGCCAGCATTCCTCCGGGGGGCGCAGGCTTTGGGTGCTCCACTCCGCACAGAATACGCGCGCTTGGCTATTTTGAGAAGCGCTGCGGAGGCCGAGCTATGCTTTGTGCATGGCACTCCGCCACTGCCTGTCGCCCGCAGATGCCCGCTAGTCGAAGCACGCGAAGAGGCTCGCGCTTACGCCTAACCGTGCTCGCCTGTTTACTCGCAGTCACGGTGCTTGGGGCAATATACGACATGCACTCACGGCACGTTCGAACCGAGTGGCAGCGCCCGGTCGAAGTCGCGGTTGCCTTAGTCGAGCTCGGCCCGGTGGATCCAGCAGCCATGAACGCGCTTCGCGCGCGCTTCCCCGCGCTCGAGACTCGCGTCGCACAGGAATACCACCGCTACGGCGGCCATTTGGCGCGTCCAATCAAGTTCACGCTCTTTGGGCCTGTCGTCGTCGATCGCCCGCCGCCACCCGACCCGGACACGACCCTGCCCGGTCTCGCCGCGCACGCCTACCAGCAGTGGCGTTGGACGCGCGCGGTCGACCAAGGCAGCCGCTTGAATACGCGCGACTTCGACTCCCGAATCTATCTGGTAGCACGCGCGCCGCGGGAAATTTCCCGCAATTGGGTGGAGGGTTCGAGCGAGGAGGGCGGGCGCATCGGCGTGGCGCGCATCGACCTCGACTCTTCGGTCGTCGACCTCGCACTGTTCGTGGTGACTCACGAATTTTTTCACACGCTCGGCGCAAGCGATAAATACGACGCGAGCGGCCTCGCGCAGATCCCAGATGGCCTCGTCGAGCCGAAGCGCGTGCCTCTCTATCCGCAACGCTACGCCGAAGTGATGACGCGAAATCTAGTGATCGCGCCGGGCGTCGAGCGTCCGCCAGAGTCGCTGGCCGAACTAGGGGTCGGTACCGGAACGGCCCGCGAGATCGGTTGGACGAGCAGCGAACCGCAAAAATGACAGTGTCGCGGTCTGCGGGACCGCCTCAGTGCGACGCGAAGGCGCCATTGGCCGTTGCCGCGACAAGCGCCGCGCGTGGTACGCTCGGGTATGGGTCAGGCTCGGCGTTTTTCGGCGAAGAGCGGCTTTTTTCTGGGCTTCACCGGCCTTTCGGTGTGCCTCGCGTGCTCCTCCAGCTTCAGCAGCTCCGGGGAAACGGGCGGTGCCAGCGGTAAGTCGTCAGAGGCCGGCAGCAGCGGTGATGCGGGGGCGCCGAGTGAGGCCGGCGCACACTCAGGTGGTGCGCCCTCCGGCGGCGCCCAGTCTGGTGGTTCGGATTCGGGCGGCGCTCAGACGGGCGGCGCTCACTCGGGTGGCGCTCACTCGGGCGGCGCTCACTCGGGTGGCGCCAGCTCAGGCGGCTCGGGCGGCGTCAGCGTGAGCGGCGCGGGCGGCGTAGTCGGTATCAGCGGCGGCGGAGCCGGCGGCGTCGTCGGCACGGCTGGCGGAACGAGCGTAGGCGGCAAGGGCGGAGCGACCGGAGCTGGCGGCGACTGCGGTGAATGCCTGATCGCCAACCATTGCGTCGACAGCTGCAACGGCCCCGACGTGTACACCGGCTGCTGCGCCTGCGTGCCGCCGGCATTCAACGCGAACACCTGCGCGCACACCGGCTGATTCGTCCCTAGCCGCATGACCGTAGTCCCGGATCTACTCTACCCGGAGCCGCAGCGCAGGCTCGACGCGCGTGCTCTGCGCGAAGCCCTGACCTTCGCGTTCGCCACCGGCGGCACCGCGGAGTCCTTCAACAAAATCTGGGAACGAGCCGAATTCGGCCCGAGTGATTTCTCGAGCGACTGCTTTGCGCGCGAGCTGTTCCTGAGTGACTTCGTGACGCGCTGTCTTTCCTTCACGGTGGGCGGCCAAAAGTACGTGCCCGAGCGCGGGCATTTACTGCGCTTGCTGTCCTTGCCACCCCGGGATCCGCAAGTGATCCGCTTTCGACAACAGATCCTGGCGGAGCTCGTCGAACATCCGGCGCGCGCGCAAGAGCTCGGGCTGCTCGCCGCGAAGATCCGATTGCTCGTGCTCAAGTTGGAAGCGCCCGACCGCGGCAAGCGCTACGACGCGATCGGCCGCCGCGTGGACATTCTGCGCAGCGTGCGTGAGCTGCTCGACGAGCTTGGCTCGGCCTTTCAGGGCTCGAGCTCCGGCTTGGCGCGAGTCCGCGAGTTCGCCGCGGAGCAGCGCAAAATTCCCGCCTACGAGACGCTCGTCAATCTGCTCGACCACGAGAACGACCGCGCCACGATCGAGCTGCGCGTCAAAGTCGGCTACGACGGCGAGCTGCGCAGCTTTCAAATCGTGCGCGCCGGCGAGAACCAAGAAAACCCATTCTACCGTACGCGCTTTGGTCGCTTGCTGACCAAGCTCACGCTCTGGATACAAGGCTACGGCTTCCGCGAAGCCGAGCTGGTCGGGCGGCTCACCAACGCCGCCTTCGACGGCGTGCAGGACGGCGTGCTGTTCTTGTTTCAAATGCTGGTCGACATGGAGTTCTACTTGGCGAGCCTGTCGCTCAAACAGCTCGCCGCGGACAACGGCCTCGAGATGTGCCTGCCCGAGCTGCACGGCGATGTCGAATCGCGCACGGAGCTCGAAGCGCTGTTCAACCCCTTCCTGCTGCTCGAAGAGCGCCCACCGAAGACCTGCGACCTGACCGCCACCGAACGTGCGCTGGTCGTGATCACGGGGCCCAATTCCGGCGGCAAAACGCGATTGTTGCAGGCGCTCGCCCTGGCGCAATTGCTTGGTCAGTCCGGGTCGTTCGTGCCCGCTCGGCGTGCAGTGCTCAAGGCGCGCAGTGGTCTGTTCGTGTCGCTCTCGCACGAGGCCAGCTCGGACCAACGCGAAGGGCGGCTGGGCACCGAGCTGCTTCGCATCCGGCGCATGTTCGAGCAGCTCGCGGTGGGCAGCTTGGTCATCTTGGACGAGCTATGCTCGGGCACGAACCCGTCCGAGGGTGAGGACATCTTCGAGCTCGTGGTGTCGCTGCTCGCTGAGCTCGAGCCGCAAGCCTTCATCACCACGCACTTCTTGCAGTTCGCCTCGCGGCTCGAAAGTGAGCGCCCCGTCGCGCGCCTGGAGTTCTTGCAGGTCGAGCTCGATGCCCAACAAAACCCGACGTACGGTTTCGTGCCAGGCGTCGCCACGACCTCTCTAGCCGAGCGCACGGCCGAGCGTCTCGGAGTAACACGCGAAGCGTTGCGCGAGTTGGTGGACCGAGCGCGGCTGCGCGCAGCCGCAGGGGTGAACCATGGATAGGGTTGATTTTTGGGCGCTTCAGCGCTCGATCCAAGAGCGTTTCGTGGCGTCGACCGAAAGCGCAGCCGCACCGGCTCCGCTCGCCATTCGCCCGCTCGCCCACGACACCCGTCAAATTGGCTGGCTCCTACTCGGAGTCGCGGGCCTGCTCGGTGCCGTCGTCTCGCTGCGCCTTGGCTTCGGCGACCTCGGCAGTCGCTACGCACTGACGCCGCTCTGGTTCGGCGCGGTGCACGCTGCATTCTTCGCGCTCTCGGCGCTCGGGTTCCTGCGCGTCATAGTGCGCCACGTTGCCGCTCACGCCGTGCCCTATCGTCCTGCGCTATATCTGTTTCCGATCGGCGTAATCGACGCGCGGTCGCCACTGTTCTCCGTGCATCGCGTGTCCGAGCAGACCGAGGCTCGGGCGGACGGCGCGCGCCGTTGTCTGCGCGTCGCGCTCGACGGCGCGACCTTCGAATTCCCGATCCCTGATCCCGCACGCGCCGAAGAAGCCGCACGCACTATCATCGAGTTACGCGATCGCCTGGCTAGCTCTGGTCCCGACTCCAGCGCACGCGAGCAATCGCTGGTCGACCCGTTGGTCGACAATGGCTTCAAGAACCCGTTTTCCCCCACGGAATCGCTACGCGGAGCGCTGCCAGCGTGGGTCAGAGTTTGGCCTTTGTTGGCTTTGGTTTTGGGGGTGCTCCTGGGCGGCGCGGCCTGGCACACCCGCAACACGTTGAGCGAAGTACGGCTGTACGCCGCAGCCCGCGCCGCGGATCGCACCGAAACCTACCGCGCCTACCTCGCGCACGGCGGCAGCAATCCCGACGTCGCAGCGTTGCTCTTACCGCGCGCCGAGCTGAGAGACATCGTGCAGCAAGGGAGCGTCCCCGCACTCGAGCAATTCCTCGACGCCCACCCCAACACAAAAATTAAACCCGAAATCGACGCCGCGCTGCAGCAGGCGCTGCTCAAGGAGCTCGCTACCGCCCAAGCCGTGAGCACGCTAAGCGCGTTGAAGGACTTCGGCGTCCGCTACGCGCGCTATCCGTCCCTGGTACCCGCCATCGACAACGCCATCGACCTTCGCATCCAAGCCGCGCTGCAACAATTGAAGCCCGCGCTCGCCGCAAACCAGAGCCACCTCTATCCGTTCATGGAGCGGCTGCTCCGCTACACGGCCAAGCACGGCCCCGAAGTCCATGTTCGCTTTCAGCGGAAGGCCACCGAGACCCTCGAAAAGGCTGAAAAAGCTCTGCGCCAAAGCGCGTACTTCACCGGCGAAAACTCGCTGCCCGGCCAATACTTCGACGCGGCCCACGAAGCCCCCCGCGAGGCCGTCGTAGCCGCCGCCCTGATCGCCGCTCTCGCCGAACACCTGCCCCGCGATCTGGTCGACGCAATAGCCGCCCCAGCC
>DATCFJ010000093.1:0-8948 GCA_036509605.1 Polyangiaceae bacterium
ACGGCGCCGGCCGCGCAAGCCGCGACTCTGCAGGACCCGCCGGACGGCGTCTACCCGCCCCCGAAGAAGAAGGCCGGCAAGGTAGTAGCCGCCGTGCTCGGTGCTCTCGTCGTGTTACTCGCTGTTGCGCTCGTGATCCGAGCCACATCTGGAAACCCGTCAACGGAGTCGGCTGCGAGTGCGACGCCTCCAGCCCCACCCGCGGCGACTCCGGTCACCACCGCTGCAGTAGAAGCGCCCGCGCCAGTGACAACCGCCGCAGCCTCGCCAGCCATCACCGCGCCGGTGGTACCTACGCCGACAGCGGAGCCAACCGCGGCCGCTGCCGCAGCGCCTGTCCCCGTCGACACAACTCCGGTGCGCCCCGTACGTGCGGCTGCAGCCGGTCGTGCGGCTGCAGCCGCAAGACCGGCAAAGCCGAAGCCCGAGCCTGCCGCACCGGCGCCTCGCCCGGCTCCGCGCCCCGTGGCCACCGCTAGTTTCCCTCCAGAGCCCAGCACGCCGGCGCCCAAAGCGGCGCCCGGCAAGAGTGTTATCGTTCGAGACGCACCGTTCTGAACTCCGATTCGGTTTTCGCCTGACGGAAAAGCCCCCTACTCTGAGCGACGATGAGAAAACTTAGGCTTCGCACTCTGCTCTGCCTCTCGCTCGCGTGCACCGCGCTCCGCCCCGTGATCGCGTCGGCTGCGCCTGCCGCGGATGACGCGAGCCTGGCAACGGCACGTGAGCGCTTCAAAGAGGGCGTCGCCTTCTTCGACAAGAAGGACTACGAAAAAGCGCGGCTCGCCTTCTTGCAAGCCTACGCTTTGAAGAAGCACCCCGCGGTGTTGCTCAACTTGGCGCAGAGCGAGCTGCGCAGTGGCCACGAGGCAGACGCGGCCAAGCACTTCGCCGCGTACCTGCGAGACGCCACTGACGCCAGCCCAGCAGAGACACAAGCCGCACAAGCCGGGCTCAACGCGTCCAAAGTCGCAGTTGCTGAAGTCGAAGTGACGGTCGACGAAAGCGGAGCCGAAGTGTACGTCGACGGAACTCTATCGGGCGTGTCGCCGCTACCGGGTCCGCTGTACATGGCGGTCGGCTCGCACAGCGTCGAGGCTCGTAAGGACGGCCAATCCACGGCAACGCAAGTGAGCGCCGGCGCCGGCAAGCAACTCAAAGCGAGCCTGAGTCTGACTCCGAAAGCCGGACCCCTCGTGACGCCGCCCTCGGCCCCAGCGCCGGAAGCCGCGACCTCAACCGAAGCAGAACCGCGGGCAGAGAGCGGCGGGCGCAAGCCGTTCTTCAAGTGGCTCGTCGGTTCGCCGGTTGGCTTGGTCGGCCTGGGCCTGACCGGCGTTGGCGTCGGCGGCGGCATTGGCTTCGCTCTCGCCTCAAACAAGAGCTACGCGAACTCCGACTCAGTCGCGAATCAAATCAAGCAGGCAGCGGTCGCCGACACCGGGTCGAGCATGCCCGACACCATGAACCTGTGTAACGATCCCACGGGTTGGCTGAAGAGCATCGGCTACGCCACGAGCAACAAGACACCAAGCCTGGCTCAGCGGGCGAGCGAATACAGCAACGCTTGCGCGAAGTACCCGGACAACGTGCACAAGGGCGACACGTTCAAGACCCTGTCCACGGTCGGCTTCGTCGTCGGCGGCGTCGCAGCCGTTGGTACTATCGTGTACTACTTCGTCGATCCGCACGCGAAAGAGGCGACTGGCGAAGCCAGCACGCAGCGCCGGCGCGTCGCGTTCGTGCCCAGCGTCAGCCCCGGTCAGACCAGCCTGACCCTCTTGGGTAGCTTCTGAGTTCGCTCGGTCAGTCTTGGTGCGTTCAGCCTGACCCAATGGTACTATACCCGGCTATTTCTCGGGGTCGGGCTCTGGTAGCGGCTCGGGTTGGGCCTTGGAAAGCCAAGCGCGGAACGTGCTGCGCGGCACTCCTGCTGCGCGCGCGGCCTGACTGACGTTGCCGGCGCAGTGCTCGAGCAGCGCGCGCGCGTCCTGGGCGGGGCGCCGCGCGTGAGGCGCTTGCCGACTCGCTTCGTCCACGTGACGGGCGCCGATCTCATACTCGGCGCTCGCGGCCGCGCGATACAGCACCGCGCCCAACTCGCGCACGTTGCCCGGCCAGCTCTGCGCCACCAAGCGCGATAGCGCGGCACTGGAGAGCGCTCGCTCGCCGACGTCCGGGCGCATGCGACGCAGCAGCGAGTGACTCAGCTGCGCGATGTCGCTGCGGCGCTCGCGCAGCGGCGGCAGCTCGACAACCACCGTTGCCAAGCGGTGGTAAAGGTCCGCGCGAAAGCGCCCTTCGAGCACGCGCTCGTCGAGCCGCGCCCAACTCGCTGACACGATCCGCACCGCAACCCGCAGGGCCTGCGCCGCGCCCACCGCCCGAACCATGCCGTCCTCCACCACGCGCAGCAGCTTGACCTGGATGGACAGCGGCAACTCTGCGATTTCGTCGAGGAACAGCGTCCCGTCGTGGGCCTGTTCGAAGGCGCCCACCCGGCTCGAGACCGCGCCCGTGAAGGCGCCGCGGCGGTGACCAAAGAGCTCTGCGTCGGCGAGAGACTCTGGCAAGGCTGCCATGTTGAGCGGCACGTACGGCCCGTCGCGACGGCCGAGCTCGTGCACCGCGCGTGCCACCATGTCTTTGCCTGTGCCCGACTCGCCCTGCAGCAAGATCGGCACGCGCGACTTTGCGTGTCGGCGCACGAGACGCGCAATGCGCAGCATCGGCGCCGAGCTGCCGATGACACCGGGCAGCGGATCACTCGGGTAATCTTGCTCGTCAGTCTCGACGGTACGCACGCACACCGCCGAACGCCCGACCACGAACGCCGCGCCGGACTCCGCGAGCAGGGCGGACGGAACGCGCGCGCCGCCCACGTACAGCCCGTTCTTGGACGACAGATCTTCTACGAAGATGCCCGAGTCGAGGACCCTGAGCCGGCAATGAAGGCTGCTCACTGCGCGGTCGTCGATCCGCAGCGTCGCGCTGCGACCGCTGCCCAGTGTATGCTCGTCGCCTGGCCTGAGCGTGTAGCTCGCGGGCTCGCCTTCGGCCCCCAGATCGAGCCGCCAGGGCCCGAGGAGTCGCGCCCGCGGGCATTCGACGGTGAGAGAACTGGGATCGGCGCCGAGCGACTCAGAAGGCATCTGGCGTCCCATCGACCGGGGGCGCCGACCGGTTGTGTCAAAGCTCGAAGCAGGGGTTTCGTGAGCCCCGCGCCGATGCTAACAAGGCGCCCATGCGATTTCCCGCCGTCCTGAGCGCAGCCTTGGCTTGGCTCTTCCTCGCTCAGCTCGCCAGCGCCCAAACCCCGGACAGCGCAGCCCCCGACGAGAACGCGCCGGCGACGGCGGCCGCTTCGGCATCAACCACCGCACCCGCGTCGGTGCCTGGCTCGCCAACCGGCCCAGCCTTGGTCATCGTTCCCGGCGAGCCCGACCAACCCGTGCTCGAACCCATCCCGAGCGCGCACGACACGCTCAGCAAACACTTCGTGCTCGGCGCGTCGCTCGGCGCCACGTGGCCATTCGGTAGTCTCTCCGACGGCACCAAGCAAGACCAAGCGCTGGGCGCAGGCCTGGCGTTGAATCTCGATCTCGGCGTTGGGCTCAGCCGCAACGTGGTGCTCGGCGTTTGGGGCGAGTTCGACGACTACTCCTCGCCCTCTGGCTGCCCGTCCTGTGCGGCCAAGAGCTTCGCGGGAGGGCCGTTCTTGCGTTACCACATTGTGCAAGGCACACGGTTCGATCCCTGGGGCGCGGTAGCCCTGGGCCTCCGACAAACCACCGTCGACAACGCGAGCTCACTCGGCAGCCCATCGGCGACGTTCGCCGGCCCTGATTGGCTACGGCTCGCGCTAGGCGGGGATTGGTATCCCCTGGCCAACGTGGGCATCGGGCCGTACGTCGAGTTCGACGTGGGCGCGTACAACCGGCATCCGCATTCGAGCACCGTCGGCACCGAGCTCCATACCGGCCTCGGCACGGGCCTACGTCTGACGCTCGACTTCCCGGGCAAATAGCCGAATCCCCGGCTGTTGACCGGGGATTCGAGCGCCGCAGCGCGCCGCAGCGGCGCGGTCGGCTTCAGACCGCGATCGCGATACCGAGTGCGCGCCGCACTTCGGAGTACTGCTCACTGACGAAGTAGAGCACGAGCTCCTTCATCTTGTCGGCGGCAGACAGGTCTCCCGCGAGCTGGGCCTCCGCCGCGATCAGCTTCTTGCTGATCTCGAGGTCGCCGCAGACGATCAAGCCGGCGCGACACGCGGTTAGCTCCACCGCTTGATTCCAGCGCTTGATGTTGGCCTTCGCGCCGTCGTCGATGAAGCGCTTGACGACGATGCGGAGCCCTTCCAGGTCCCGCGGCTCCATGTACTTGGCCAGCTCCTGAGCCGTCGCGCGGATCTGCGCGGCCATGTCCTGCGGCATGGGCGTGCTCGGTGCAGCCAGCATCACACCTGCGAACAGCATGATCGTCAGCTCGGCCTGAGTCGGGAACAGCGTGCGAATGTAGTGCTCACCGCGGTAGTGCGACAGATGCTTACCGCACATGAACGTGAGCTCTTGCGGCTGGAAGCCGGTCAGCACCGTCTGCCCGGCAACCGACGCGGGCGGAATCGACGGGACCGGTGCGATTGCGCCCGCCACGTCGTTGCGCACGTACAACTCCGGCGCTTGAACGCCCAGCACTTGCGCCGCCCAACCGAACGTCTTCGCGAACGTGACGGTCGAGGTCGCCGGGTCTTGGCGGAATTGCTTCGGCAAAACCGGCGTCTTGTTCTGCGATTGCAGCTGCGCGATCTTCGCCTTGAGCGCCGCGGTCGAGATCATCTCGAAGATCTTCGAGATGTACAGGTTCTCGTCCGGGTGGAACACGTACCGTGCCCACACCTCGTTGGTCAAACGGCCCTTCACGGCCAGCATGCCCTGCGGGCGGTAGTCCTCGAAGAAGCGCTGCTCCTCCTCGTCGGCCTTCTTCATGAAGGCCATCGCAGCGGCGAGGCACCAGGCTTCGTCGTACGACTGCTTCTGCAGGTACAGGCGATACAGAGCGCGGTACCCGTCAATCTTGAGCGGCTCGGCCTCGAGGATGATGCGCTGCTCGGCAATCGCCTCGTCCCAACGCTCCCCGACTTCGTACAGCTCGGCCAGGATCTGACGCACCATGACGGCATCCGGCTTGTTGCTAGCCGCCATCTTGAACGCCTCGATCGCCGAATCCGTCTGCTGCAAGCGGTCACGGTAGATCAAACCGAGCTGGTGCCAGAGCGTGTGCTCCAGATCCGCATTTCCCTTACCCGCGATGCGATGCAGCATCTTGCGGTAAGCACGCTCGAGCTGTTTCCAGTTCTTCTGCTGCGTGAGCACCTTGTTGATGCGCTCGAAAGCCTCGAGGTAGCTCGGATTCAGATCCAGAGACTCGTTGAAGAGCTCCACCGCGCGATCCAAATCTTCGATCTTGTCGCGGTAGATCTGGGCTTGGGTGAAGATGTAACGGGCCTTGATTTCCCGCTTTTCTTCGTGCTCTGCGATGGCTTGCAGCGTGTCGACCATCTTTTGCCAGTCGGCGGCCGACTGATACAGCTGCAAGAGCTTGTGCAAGAGCACATGGTCCTGCGGCTTGAGGTCTTTCGCCTCTTCCAGCGCGTCGATCGCCTTCTGCGGGTTTTTCTCGCGTTCGCTCCAGATGTCCCCGATCTCGTTTAGGATCTTGTAGCGCTCTTCGCCGTCGTAAACGCTGTCTAGGATCTGACGCTTGTAGGCGGCAACTTGCTTCCAATCGTTGGCCGATGCGTAGACGTCCACCAACGCTTCGAGCGTTGGTCGGTGCTCGCCGTTCAGGCCAAGCGCCTTCTCGAAGTTGTTGATCGCTTGCTTGGCTTGGCCTTGCTCGCGCTTGATGCAGCCGAGACGGTAGTAGACGTCTGTCCGCTCTTCCGTATCGTCCTCGGCGAGCGCGGTCAGGACCTTCTGGTAGTTGGTGAGCGCGCTCGGCCAGTCCTTCAACTCGAACGCAACGTCGGCGATGCCACGAATCGTCTCTTGGTCGGTGAGGTCGAGACCGTTCGCGGTTTGGTAGGCCTTGAGCGCCTTGTCGTTGTTGCTGAGCGATGCGTGGACCTTACCGAGTAGTTTGTACAGCGTGTGCTGCTCGGTCTTTTCCTTGTTCTTGCTCTTGCGCACCAGCATCTCTGCCAGCGGCTCGGCATCCTGGAAGCGCCCTAGGCGGATGTACTCCTGAACCAAGGGCAGCGCGGCCTCCTCGCAGTCCGCGTCGCACTGGATGGCCAGCTCGTAGGCTTGCACAGCCAGATCGTGCTCGCTGAGCATGTCGTCGCGCAGCTTGCCGAGCTCGACCAGCAGTTTGGCGCGTGCGCGCGGCGTAGGCGTATTGAGCTGCTCTTGCTCGAGGTAGCGCGCCGCCCGATCCCAATCGGATTCGTCGATAGCGATCGTGCGCAGAGCGGCGAGCGACGGCAGATGTGCCGGGTCGAGATCGAGCGCCATTTCGAAGCGCTCTTGGGCCTGACCGCGATCACCGAGCTTGTCTTCGAGTGCCTTACCGATGCGGTAGTACATCTCGACGCGCTGGTTACCGTCGGCAGTTAGATCCGCAACGCGGGTCATCGACTCGATGGCCTGCGCGGCGTCACCCTGCTTCTCGTACAGCTTGCTCAGCGCTTCGAGCGCGGGCACGTTCGTGTCGTCGATGTCGACGATGTTGCGGTAGGCATCGATCGCGCGATCGACATCGCCGACTTCTTCGGCGTGCACGGCCGCGATCAAGCCGTACAGCTCGACCTTGGTACTCGACGTTGCAGCTTCACTGATGTGGCGCTCGTAGGTGCTGATCAAATCCAGCCACTGCTTGAGCCGGCGGTAGCAACGCTCGAGCGCGACGTAGGCGCGCTCTTCGCCAGGCGAGATCTCGAGCGCTTGCTCGAGCCGCTGCGCTGCGATGTCGAACTTGAGGAAGTGTTCCTCCTGGATGCCGGCGAGCTTGAGCAACACCTCGACGCGCTCACGCTCTGTCTCCACCACGTCGAGCTGACGCTCGAGGATGCCGACCAAGTCCGACCAGGCGTGCGTGCTCTGGTAGATGCGCTCCAGACCGCGCAGCGCAAGCACGTTACTGGCATCGATTTCGATGACCTCGCGGTACACCTTGCCCGCGCGGTCGAAGTCACCGAGCGTGGTTTCGTACAAGCCGGCCATGCGCAGCTTGGTGCTGGCGACTTGGTCGGGCTCGCTCAACGCCTGAACCTTGGCGCTCAGGATATCCACCAAATCATTGTGATTTTGGCGTTCTTCGTAGATGCGCTCAAGCGCCGTCAGCGCCGGCACGTGATAAGGGTCGACTTCGAGCGCGCGCTTGTAGAACGCGATGCCTTGGTCGGCCTGACCCATGTTCTTGTACAAGAGCTCGCCGAGGTCGACCAAGATCGCCTTGCGGTCTTCGTTGGCGACGGCAACGTCGAGCGCGCGCGTCAGCGTCTCGCCGACCTTCTGCCACTGCGCGCTCATGCGGTGAATGGCCGCCATCTGGCGCAAGACCTGAACGTTGTTCGGGTCGAGAGCCATGATCTGCTGGTAGTACGGCTGCGCGTACTCCGGGTGACCCAGATCTTCGCCGTACCATTTGCCCAGCCGCAGGCAGAGTCGGATCTTCTGCTTGTTGTCGGTCTGTTCCGGCAGCCAAGCGTTGGCCGTATTGATCAGCTCGCCCCAACGACCCGTCGCCTGAGCCATGCGCTCGAGGTAACGCGACGTCTCGTCGTCGCCGAAGTCCTCGCTGAACGCGTTGACGAGTGCGTCGAAGGCTTGGTTCTTGTCGTCCAAGCGCTCCTCGAACACGCGCGCGATGCGCCTGAGCAGCTCGTTCTTTTCCTGCACTGATTCGCGCGTTTCCAAGCGATTCAGGTACAGCTCGACGAGCGTCTCCCAACGGCCGGCGGCCGTATGCAGGCGCTCCAAGGCCTCAAACGCCTCTTGATGTGCCGGCTCGATTTCGAGAATCTTCTCGAAAGCAGGCGTCGCCGAGTCGTACTCGTTGACGTCCTTCTTCCAGATCTCGGTGGTCTCGAGCAGCTCGCGGACACGCTCCGTCGGCTCTTGCAGCGCTTCGGCGCGCTGCATCTTCACGCCGATGACTTCCACCCAGCGCTCTTCCGCGCGGTAGATGGCCTCGAGCTCGGCCATCGCCTCGAAGTCAGTCGGGTCGACCTCGAGTAGATGACGCCAGGCCTCGGCCGCGTCGAACGGCTGGGAGAGCGCCGAGCCGTAGGTCTTACCGAGCTCGCGATAGATACCCTTGAGCTCGTCCGCTTCGAGCAGCGCCGCAGCGCGGTCGATCGTGGCGTGCAGTGCGCTCACCAACTCGGTCGCGTCTTGGCGCGTGCGCCAGACGTGAGCGATCGCACGCAGTGCGGCGATGTTCGAAAAGTCGATATCGAGCACGCGCTGCCACGTTTCGAGCGCTTCGTCGTCGCGGTTCAGTTGCTCCGCAAACAGGCGCGCACGCCGAGTGAGAACGTTGACGCGATCTTCGTCCGACTCTGCAATATCGAAGTGTCGCTCGAGGACATCCGTCAGCTCGGCCCACTTGCCCTGCTGCTCGTACAGCCCCGCCAACGCACCGAGCGCTTCCGGATCCTCACCACGAAGGTCGAGCACGCGCTTCCAGCCTTCGATTGCGCCGTCCACGTTGCCCAGACGCTCCGCGGCCAAATGCGCGATTTTTGCGCGAATTTCGGCTTCTTGAACGTCTCCGGCCGCGTTCTCGAGCTCGCGCTGATAGACCGCGCTGAGCTGACTATACGCCTCGGTTTGTTCGTAAATCCGACCGAGCGCCGAGATGGCGTCCTCGTTCGTGGGCGCGAGCTTGTCGAAGATCACCCGGTACGCGCGCACGGCGTCTGGGATCTGTCCGAGTTGCTCTTC
>DATCFJ010000094.1:0-2097 GCA_036509605.1 Polyangiaceae bacterium
GATCGCGCCGCTCGCAGAATGTCAGGCGCAGGCCTCGCAGGCTGCCTTCGGGGCCATGTCCGGGATGCTCGAGCGCGGCTCGGAGCGCGCCTTCGGGTTGGTGCTGGTCGACGGCACGTCGCGCGCCGAGGAGCGCCTCGCCGCCTCGCTCTATCAGTCACTGGGCGCGATCCCATTGATCGGTGGCTCGGCGGGGGACGAGCTGGCCTGCCAGCACACGTACGTCTACCACGAAGGTCGCTTCTTGCGCGACGCCGCGCTGTTCGCGCTGTTCGAGACGACACTGCCGTTCGCTACGTTCAAAGTTCAGCACGTCACCCCGGGCAGGCACAAGCTGGTGGTGACCATGGCGGACCCCGAGCAGCGCGTGGTTCAGGAGTTCAACGGTGAGCCCGCGGCCGAGGCTTACGCTGAGACTTTGGGCGTGGAGGTCGAAGAGCTGAACTCGCTCCTGTTCTCCAAGAATCCGTTGATCATGCTCGTCGGCGGCGAGCAGTATGTGCGGTCTGTGGAGCGCGTGAACGCCGACCACAGTTTGGGCTTCTTTTGCGCACTGGAAGAGGGCCTGGTGTTGACGGTCGGTGAAAGCGGTGACCCGCTCTCGGCCCTGCAGCGCGGCTTCGAAGGCGTGCGAGAGAGGATCGGTACCCCGGAGGTCGTGCTGGGCTTCGACTGCGTGCTGCGCCGCTTGGAATTCGAGCATGCCGGCACCGACCACGCGGTTGGCGAGCTGATGAGCAAGAATCGCGTGGTCGGCTTCAGCACCTACGGCGAGCAGTACAACGCCATCTATCTCAACCAAACACTCAGCGCGGTGGCGCTTTCGGCCGAATGACCTACGAGCCTGCCTTCGGAGAGCTCTCGCTGCAGGAGCTGGATCTGAAGGTTCTCGCGCTCGAGCGCAAGCTGCAGGCAAAAGAGAAGACTATTCGCGTTCTGATTCAACGCGTCGAGGAAAGCTCGACCGAGGGACACTCTGCGTTCTGGGTGCTCGAGCAGAACATCGTGCTCGAAAAGATGGTCGCCAAGCGCACGGGCGAGATCAACGCGCAGAAGGAGCAGCTCAGCCAAGCTTTGTCTCAGCTACGCGGCACGCAGGCGAAGCTGATTCAGGCACAGAAGCTCGAGGCTATCGGACAGCTGGCGGCCGGAATCGCACACGAGGTCAACACACCGACGCAGTATGTAGCCGACAACACTGCCTTTGCCCTACGCGCCGCGACCGGACTGATCACGGCGCTACAAGCGGCGCTGGCGGTGGTTCAAGCGGCCAAGGAAGGCACTGTGAGCGCGGAGCTGCTACAGGCCGTCGACGGAGCGGTGACCAAGGCCAAGGTCCCCTACCTGATCAAGCAACTACCGCGCGCGCTCGAGCAATCCCAAGAAGGGCTCGGACGCATCGCGACCATCGTCCAGGCGATGAAGGAGTTCTCGCACCCGAGCGGCGCCGAAAAGCGGCCGGTGAATTTGCGCGAGGCGATCGAAACGACGATCTCCGTCGCCCGTAACGAGTGGAAATACGTGGCCGACGTCGACCTGGACATGGACCCCGAGCTGCCGCTCGTGCCAGTGCTGCGGAACGAGTTCAACCAAGTAGTCTTGAACCTGATCGTCAACGCCGCACACGCCATCGGCGATGTGACGGCGGGCGGCGCGAACGGCAAGGGTAAGATCACCATTACTGGTCGCCTTCTGGAAGGCCGCGTGGAAATTCGCGTGGCCGATACAGGCTCGGGGATCCCGGAGAGCGCACGCGCCAAGGTCTTCGAGCCGTTCTTTACGACCAAGGCCGTTGGCAAAGGCACCGGCCAAGGGCTCGCCATCGCGTACTCGGTGGTGGTCGACAAGCACCAGGGCTCAATCGCCTTCGACACGGAGCTGGGCCGTGGCACGACGTTCATTATCGGCCTACCACTGGTCGACTCGGGCGCGAGCACACAAGCCGAGAGCGGCTGACATGAAAGTGCTCTTCGTCGACGATGAGCCGCGCGTGCTAGAAGCCATCGAGCGCACGCTATTTCAGCTGGATGTGGACTGGGAGGTGAGCTTTGCCGAAGGCGGGCCAGCGGCGCTCCTAAAGCTCGAGCAGGCGCACTA
>DATCFJ010000095.1:0-4616 GCA_036509605.1 Polyangiaceae bacterium
TGCCACCGTAGGCGTCGGAGCGTTGATTGGAGAGCGGCGAGAGGAAGCTGTGGAGCAGGTAGCCGTGTGCGGCGTGCAGCTCTAGATAGCGAAATCCTGCTTCCTTTGCGCGCGTTGCGCTGGCGCGGAACTGGTTGTGCAGCGCGCGGAGCTCGTCGGCGGAGAGCTCTGTGGGCACGCGGTACGGTTCCGCGAAAGGTATCGGACTCGCGCCCACGATCTCCCAGCCGCCCGCGTCGTTCGAGAGCGGCTTTCCGCCGTCCCACGGTCGCGCAGTGGCCGCCTTGCGCCCTGCATGTGCAATCTGAATCCCCGCGACGGCCCCGTGCTCCTCCACGAAACGCACGATGCGCGCCAGCGGCGCAATATGCTCGTCCTTCCAGAGCCCCAAATCGCCGGGAGAGATCCGGCCGCGTGCTTCGACGGCGGTTGCCTCGGCGACGACGAGCGCAGCGCCGCCGACCGCGCGCGAGCCGAGATGCACCAGGTGCCAGTCGCTCGCGAAGCCATCCTCCGCGCTGTACTGGCACATCGGCGAGACCGCGATGCGATTGCGAAACGAGACACCACGGATAGTCAGCGGGTCGAACAAGTGCGGCATAGCGGGCAGCGTGCGCAAACTTTGACGCGCGCGCCACCGATTTGTGGCCTTTTTGTCGGCAAATTTAAGATCATATTTCGGCTCAGCAGCGCTTGTGATGGTCACCTCTCGGTACTAGAAACAGCGCTGTCTTCCGCTCGAAAGGTGACGCTGATCATGTCCGTAACCGATCACTCGATACACGTCGCTTCGCGCCCCAAAGTGTTGAAACACACGCTGAGCACAGGCTTCGCGCTTGCAGTTACGCCGATCGCAGCAACCGCCTTGGCCACCGATACGGAAGGCCTCGAAGCAGGGGAGGTAACCATTCCCACCAGTGCCGGTGACATTCCCGGTTATCGCGCGCTTCCGCTAAAACCCAAAGCCAAGGTCCCGGTGATCTTGGTTGTGCACGAGATCTTCGGCGTGCACGAGCACATCAAAGACGTGTGCCGGCGCCTCGCCAAAGAGGGCTATTATGCGATCGCCCCGGAGCTGTTCGCCCGTCAAGGCGACGTCTCCAAGCTGACTGACATGAAAGAGATCTTCAGCAAAGTCGTATCCAAAGTGCCGGACGCCCAAGTCATGTCGGACCTGGACGCTGCCGTGGCCTTCGCCAAGAAAGATCCGAACGCGGATACTTCGAAGCTATCCATCACCGGTTTTTGTTGGGGGGGTCGCATTGTTTGGCTGTATGCCGCCCAGCAAAAGTCGCTCAAAGCCGGTGTCGCCTGGTACGGCAAATTCGTCGGAGAAAGGGCTGATTTGCATCCCCAATACCCAGCTGACGTCGTGGCAGATCTCAAAGCACCCGTGCTCGGCCTGTATGGCGGCAAAGACCAAAGTATCCCCGTAGAAACCGTGCAAGCGCAGTCCCAAGCGCTCGCCGCATCCTCCAACGCGAACGCCAAAGCCTCGAGCATTCACCTGTACCCGGACGCCGGCCACGCATTCTTCGCGGACTATCGCCCCAGCTTCCACAAAGAGTCCGCCGAAGACGGCTGGAAGCGCCTACTTGACTGGCTGAAAACGCACCACGCCATGTGAGCAAGCCATGAACACGAAGACGCTCGGCCGCACGGGCCTCAAAGTCAGCGAGATCTGCCTGGGCACGATGACCTTCGGCAACCAGTGCGACGAAGCCACGTCCTTCGCCATCATGGACAAGGCGTACGAAGCCGGCGTGTTCTTCTTCGACACCGCGGACGTGTACCCGCTCGGCGCCACACCAGAGCAACGCGGCAGCACCGAAACCATCGTCGGCAAATGGATCGCCGAGCGCAAGCTGCGTGAAAAACTCGTGCTCGCTAGCAAATGCCGCGGGCAAATGGGCGAAGGCCCGAATGAAGTCGGCTTATCGCGCAAGCATATCATCGCCGCCATCGAAGCCAGTCTGCGCCGCCTGAAGACGGACTACCTGGACCTGTATCAAACGCACCAACCCGATCTAGAAACGCCGATCGAAGAAACGCTCAGCGCGCTAAATGATTTGCTGCACCAAGGCAAAGTCCGCTACCTCGGGTCCAGCAATTATCCCGCGCATTTGCTGGGAAAAGCGCTGTGGACGAGCGACAAGCACGGCTACGCCCGGTATGAGTCGAACCAACCGCGTTACAACATCCTGTACCGCGAAATCGAAAATGAAATCGTCCCGCTGTGCCGCGCCGAGAACCTCGGTCTGATCGTGTACAACCCGCTGGCGGGCGGCTTCCTCACCGGTCGCTATCAACCCGGCCAAGACGTCAGTGCTGGCACGCGTTTCTCGCTCAACCAAGCGGGCAAGTTCTATCAACAACGCTACTGGCAAAGCGCGCAGTTCGAGGCCGTGGAAAGCCTCAAACGGTTCTTCACCGCTCGCAATCGCTCCCTGACCGAGGTCGCGCTCGCCTGGGTGCTCGCGCAACCCGGTGTCACCTGCGCCATCTTGGGCGCGAGCCGCCCGGAGCAGCTTGCGCAGAGCTTGCCCGGCGCCACGCTGCAGCTTGCGCCCGAAGAGCTCGAGTTCTGCAATCAGATTTGGTTCGACCTGCCGCGGCTCAAGGACCCGACCATCGCGTTGAGGTAACTCGATATAATGGGGCGCGAGGGTCAGCTCGTAGAACTCGACATTGCGTGGTTGATCGAACGGAAATAGCGCACGCGAAGTAAAGCTCCGTCGTGCGAGGTAAGCAGCTTGGAGCGATCACGTAGCACGAGCGATGCGCGCGCAGCCGAGCTCTCCGCCCCTACCTGCGAGTCACGCCGCAGCCGAATCGCTGAAGCATTTTGTGTCTACTCCTAGAGACAGAGCCCCTGGAAGTTTTCGCAGGAACATTCACCACTTAGTAGTCAAAGCTCGGCGCTCGTCGCGTTTACCGTCCTAGAATGCCACGAATTGAGCTTGACTCTGCGCTCTCCAAAAGTATATCAAGCCGATAGAGTAAATGGAATGACGGTGCGGTCGTTATGAAAGACACGAGCAAGACAGACCATGGAGTCGCCATGCACATCGGAATCGTTGGCGGTTTGGACCGCAACGAAGGGGTCTATCAAGGCCTCGCGCAGCGTGCCGGGCACGGCTTCGAACACCACAACGGTCACCTCGTTGGTCGAGGAACGGCATCGCTCGACACGCTCGTCGAACGCTGCGAAGTGGTCATCGTCGTCACCGACGTAAACAGCCACGCGGCGGTCTGGCGTGCACGCCGGATCGCCAAGCAGCGCGGCATTCGTTGCCTGCTGATGAGCCGCTGCGGACCAGCGAAGTTCTCCGCGTTGCTCATTCAGTTTGCCTCCGAGCTGAAGCTGCCGCTACGCGCCGCGCACTAAACCACTCGACTCAGCCCAAGCACATCAAGAAAATCTCAAGCTCGATACCGATAACGAAACATCTGGGACAGAGGTAACTGACATGGCTTTGAATACTAGAATTGGCCCCGCGGCAGTAGCAGCTGCAGTGGGTCTCGCAGCGCTCGCCGGAGCGGGTTCGGCGCGTGCCGTCACTTGCGCTGACGTGATCACTCAGAACAGCCTGACACACGTCATCTTCGGCGCGGGCGGCAGCGCTATTACGCCGACGCTGGCCAAAGTCGCGTACGCGCTCAGCCAGGCGAACCCGCCGATCAACGTGTTCTACTCGGATCCCGGCGCTCAAGCTGGCTACGACGCGTTCCGTGACGGCAATGCCGGCAAGACCGCCGCGCCGTTCAAGTACTGGCACGCTGTCGGAGACCTCACCGCGGCAAGCCCGCCCACGTGTACCGCGACCGACGCCATCGCTGGCCAGGCGATCGATTTTGCAACCACCGGCGGCACGCTCGCGCTGTTCGGTGAGGCCCTACCGGCTACCACCGGTCAATTCGCCGGCCCGGCTCAGGGCGTGAACCTGATCGTGCCGACGGACTCGACCGAGACCTCGATCAGCACTGAAGCCCTGTACTTCGTGTTCGGGTTTGGCGACGCCAGCCAATACGCTGGTGCTTCGGCGTCCGTGCCGTGGACCGACAAGAACTACATCTTCCAACGCAAGAGCACGTCCTTCGTGCAGCAGTTCATCCGAGGCACGATCCAAACGCTCGCTGGGCCCGCCGCGACTTTCCCTGCCGACTTCGCTAACGCGACGACGCAGACGGCGGTACACGCTGCCGACGGCAAGGACTCGAATCAAGGCACGGTCGACTCCGTGGTGTGGGCTGCCAGTCAAGGCAAGGCGCAAAACGCAATCGGTTTCACCTCGGGACCGACCGCGGACAAGAATCGCGCGACGGTCCACACGCTGGCGTACCAGCACACGGGCCAGACCGCCGGCTACTGGCCGGATTCGACACCCGACAAGTTCGACAAAATCAATATCCGCACCGGTCAATATTATCTGTGGGACGTCAACCAGTTCTTCGCAAAGATCACTGGCTCGAACGCGCACGCCAAGCTGAGCCAGATCAGCAACGCGGACGTGAAGAACTTCATCGGCTATTTCTCCGGTGACGTAGCACCGCCCGCGGACGCGGACGTGAACGGCGCAATCATCGGTACTGGCAGCATTCCGCTGTGCGCCATG
>DATCFJ010000096.1:0-11986 GCA_036509605.1 Polyangiaceae bacterium
TGAACGAGCCGCCGCCGGTGCTGAACGAGCCGCCGGTCGTAAGCGAGCCGCGCCCGGGAAGTCTCGCTCCGACGCCGATGGTGACGTTCGAGGCACCACCGCTGGCCGCACCCGCCGTCGTCGCACCAGTACCAGTTGTCGCGGAGCCGCTCGCGCCCGCGCCCGCGCCGGTCGCGCCTGCGTCTGGGTTCGAGCTCAACTTCGAATCGACGCCGTTCAATGCGGCGCCTGTCTCGCAGCCCAAGTCGGAGCGCGTGTCGCGCCCGCGCCTGGCTGCGCCCGGTCGCCGCCGCGCCGGTGAAGACCTAATCGGTGAGCTGTTCGAGTTCATGCACGAGCTGCACTTCCAGCGCGATGTCGCGACCGG
This sequence comes from Polyangiaceae bacterium, assembly GCA_036509605.1. Lineage (GTDB taxonomy): Bacteria > Myxococcota_A > Polyangia > Polyangiales > Polyangiaceae > PMG-095. Next base: position 368 of record DATCFJ010000096.1, read on the forward strand.
CGCGGATTTCGTGCTCTCCGTGCTCAACGAGGTGTTGCCCTGTGACGGGGTACTGATTCACGTCTTCGACATCAACACCGGTCACTTCGTGGTCGTGCGCGCCAAGGGTCCGAATGCCAGCACGGTCTTGCTGCAGCGCATGCCCGATCAAGATCCGCTAGTGCAGTGGGTGATGCGCAGCCCACGCTCGGTCTCCATCAACGATGCCGGGAGCGATCCGCGTTTCAACGGTCCGCGCTGGCAAGCGGTCGGCGTTGCGCCGAAGTTTGCGCTGTGCGGCGCGGTGCAACTCGGTGGCCGCTACCTGGGTCTGATCGAGCTCGTGAATCCGCAAGGTGACACCCCCTTCCACACCAGCGAGCTCAACGCTCTGGATTACATCTGCGAGCAGTTCGCGGATTTTTTGAGCAAGAAGCCTCTGGTTCTCGCTGCGGATGTGGTGTTGGCGCGGGTTTGAGGCGCGGTTTAGATCGAGAGATTTTTTCTTTGTGCGCTGCGCACACCGCTTCGCGACCGAGCCGCTCGGTTGAGGCAGCAGGCGCCCGGTTCACCCCTTCACCGCTTCGGGTGTCTCGAAGCGAGTCGGGCGCTTTCCAGGATCGTCGCCGGTTCTACCCCGTCGGGTATCGCGAAGCGCGTTCGTGTTTGTTTCCTCACTCGCTGATCGTGATCTGACGCGCTTCGTGATCCCCGACGGGGGAGCCTTCCAAGACTTCTCGCTCGTTTTAGTTCCGGGCACGCTGCGCATGGCGTCCTCGGGAGGGGCTGCGCATGGCGTCTTCGGAAGGGCTGCGTACGGCGTCTTCTGAGAGAGGACAGCGTAGGGAGGCCTCGAGGAGTCCGCTTTCAGGTTTGAATTCGATGAATTCGAGCTTGGAATTTTTGCGATTGAGAGGGCAATGGGGCGACTTGGTTGCGGCCGGGCTGCGCCGCCGAAGGCTATGCCGGCTCGTGTGCGGCGCGTGACCATCAACAAATCCTAAATCGCGCTATCCTACTCCTGCCATGGCCGACCGACCGCGACGGGAGCGATTGCTCACGTTTTTGCTTTTGCCGGTCATCGTGCTCGCGGTGCTGGTTTTGGCGGGGGTCATGTTTCGGTCGAGCTTTCAGCTCGAGAAGCTTCGCGAGCAGTCGGTGATCGAGGCCACGCTCTTGCTCGCGAACGAGAAGGCCGACCGCCTCGACAAGCGCATCATCGAGCAGGACAACGTCGTCCGCTCGGTGATCGACGTAACGGAGCGTGAGGGGTTTGGTGCCAAGTGGCTCGAGTCGGCGGCGCTGCAGACTCCAACCGTGCGCGCGGTGCTTCTGCTCGATCTGAGCTCACCGGAACGCGACGTGGTAGCCGTCGCGTCGCGCGCGCCGGGGCCCGAGCACGAGCGCTTCACGCATCTGTTGGTGCACGCGATGCTGCGCGACATGAAGGTCGACAATCAGCCCTTCGACGAGCTGAGGCACATTCACAAGAGTGTGCGCGGACAGGCTTATTTGCTCAGCTACTGGGAGCAAGTGCAGAATGGCCGGCACTACCTGGTCGTGGTTTGGCACGACGTGCCGCGCATCGTGCACGACTTGTTTCCGACGTTGTACCCGGATGCGCAGCAAAGCCGCGTGAACGTCGTCGATGCCGAGGGCCGCATCGTGTTCGGTCCCCCGCTGAGCCGCGGTGGTTTGACTCTCGGTCGACCGTTCGAGACCACGCTCTACAAGTGGACGCTGAACGTCAGCATGACCTCCGCCCAAGAGCTGGCGGCTGCCGTCGCGCGAAGACGCGTGCTCGAGATGGTGCTGGTTGGTCTGTCCGGAATCGTGGTGATCGCGGGGCTATTCGTAATTTTAGTCGCGGCCGAGCGTGAGCGGAAGCTGTCCAACCTGAAGAGCGATTTCGTGGCCAATGTGTCGCACGAGCTCAAGACGCCGCTGTCTTTGGTGCGCATGTTCGGTGAGCTCTTGCAGAGCGGCCGCGTGGAGAACGACGAAAAGCGTCGCCAGTACTTGCAGATTATCGTCAGCGAGAGTGAGCGTTTGGGCGCGCTAATCGAGAACGTCTTGGATTTCGCCAAGGTCGAGCGCGGCAAAGCCGCGTACGAGTTCGAAATGAGCCGCGTGGGTGAGGTCGTGGCGCGCGCGGTCGAGGCCTGCCGTGTGCGCGCCGAGCGCGAAGAGGTCGCGCTCGAGCTGCACGTCGCAGAAGGCTTGCCCTTGGTTGATCTGGACGAACGCGCGATCGAGATCGCCGTCATCAACTTGGTCGACAACGCACTCAAGTACGCGCCGGACGGCGAAGTCGTCAGTGTCACCGTGCAAAAGAACGACCAGCGCGTCGAGATCCGCGTTACCGATCAAGGCTCGGGCATTCCGTTCGAGGATCGGCGGCGTATCTTCGAGCGCTTCGTGCGCGGCAAGACCGCGCTCGGCAAGCAAGTGCGCGGCAGCGGCATCGGCCTGGCGCTAGTCAAACACATCGCCGAAGCGCACGGCGGCAGTGTGTGGGTGGAGGACAGCGCACCGCACGGCAGCACCTTCGTGCTCACGTTGTCGACTACTCCGAGACCTCTCCCTCGTCCGTCGCGGACTGCATCTTGAGCAACTCCTTGTCGCTCAGATATACCGAATTTCCGGGCTTTCCTGACGCGTCGGGCGCTTTTGCGGCGCCACTCGTCGCTGCCTCCGCTGGCCCTTCGTCGACTTCGCCTGCGGGCTCCGCGAGGCTCGGATCCTGCGCCGCGCTACCGACCGGAGCGACTGAGTGTTCCGGCGTAGCGACCGCCGCAGCGTCTGAAGCGAGACCTGGGAGCGGCGGAGGCAACAGGATAGCGTCGAGCAGCGGATTGTACTTGGCAACCACGGCCGAGAACTGCTCGCGTTGTTCGGCGCTCAGCACGCGCATGCCGTCGAGATTCAGCGTCTCTGCGTCGAAGAATTTGCCGTCGCGTTGCGCGCTGAAATGCAGATGCGGCCCCGTCGAGCGCCCGGTCGAGCCCACGTAGCCGATGATTTGCATGCGCTTCACTTTGTCGCCCAGCTTGATGCCGGGCGCATAGCGCGACAAATGCGCGTAGCCGGTCTCGATGCCGTCAGCGTGCATGATCTTGAGCAGGTTGCCGGCAGCTCCGCCGGGACCGACGTAGCTCACCGTGCCGGGCGCCGAAGCGCCCACCGGTGTGCCGAGCGGCGCGCCGATGTCCGTGCCCAAGTGCGGCATGATCTTGTGCAGGATCGGGTGCATTCGCCGCGGATTGAAGGGCGATGTGACGGCTGCGCCGGGGATCGGCTTTCGCCAACCGCCTTCGAACGGGGATTTGCCCGAGGCGTCGTAGTAGCCGCGGAGGGCCTGGTCGTCGAAGTAATACACGCGCAGGGCGTCGCGCTTCGGGTTCGCGTAGTGCACTTCCACCGCCTCGATGCCCGTGTAGCGCGCGAATTCACCCAGTACGGTTACCTCTTGGCCGATCAAGCGTAACGTGTCGCCGCGTTCGAGCTCGTCCATCGACATGTGCCCTTGCAACGCGAGCGCGACCACGTGTCCCAGGCCGGTGTCGAAGCCCGCGTGCTCGGCGGAAGCATCGAAGTCGTGCCCGTCGTACACGACCGCGCCAGTCACTTGATTGTGCTCGACTTTCAAGTCGAGCTTGGCGCCCACGAGCCGACCGTCGTCGCCTTCGCGGGCCTGGTAGATCTCTTCGGGGCCGACCGTGTATTCGAAAGCTTTGAGTCGCGAGGAAGCGCGCTCGATCAGCGCCGTGAAACGATCGGCCTTCCCGCACTTATCGAAGTCGCGCACGCCCTTCATCGCGGCGATCACGCGAAACGCTTCCTTCTGCTCCACGCCCGCGTCGGTCAACGCTTTGATGAACGGATCCGTGCCGACTTTGCCTTCGATCACGCGCAGCTTGGGATCGCCTTTGACGTCGGCGATGCGCCAAGGCCCGGGCACCCTTTGCCGGACCCGTTTCGGGATCGCTGGCGCGCTCAGGGCCGGCGGCGCGAGCACGGCGCTGCTCGCGCGAGCCTGCGTAGACGTCGCAAGCGGCGCGCCGCGGTGGCGGTCGATGTTGATCATCAGCGCGATCAGCGACAGCACCGTCGCGATGCCGATCAGCGTTCCGAACAGCGCCAGCAATGTCGGCGATAGCGGGCTCTGCCCGCGGGCGGGGAGCGGAGCCGAAGGCGCGCGCAACGGCGAAGGGGCGATCGCGTCGAGCCCCGCGTCCGGCGCGTCTCGGGGCTGGTCCCGACCGATCTCGTCCAAGCCGCCTTGCACAGGGGCCTCCCGCGCCGCGTCCTGACGCGCGGCCTGGGCCCTGGCCAGGAGCCGCTGTCGCATGCTCTCGCCGACTTCGCCGTCGGAGTCGCGCTCGCGCGGGACAAACTCTTCCGCCGGCGCAGCGTCTAGAGCTGCGGTTTCCGACGCCAGTTGAAGATCGGGTTCAGGATCTCCGTCGTCGCGGACTGAAGGATCCACGACACGGCCTACGTGACGTGAACCCCCGGCTCCCGGAGAAGAGGGCACGCCGCGAGTTACCAGTGTGGCTTGAGCGGAGCAAGCACGGCGAGCAGTGCTACTCGAAATTTACCCACGATAACGGGCACTTAAAAAATGCGCTCCACGGTGTAGACTGATCTCCATGGACGACCACCTGAAGCAGCTGCTTCTGCTGGGCCGGGAGCACTACCAGAAGCGTGAGTTCGACAAGGCGGAGTACTTGCTCAAGCAGGTCGTTCAGCAGACCGATCGCTTCGCCGATGTCTTCGACATGCTCGGGGTGATCGCGCACGCGCAGGGCGACTTTGCAGAAGCCGAGCGCAGCTTCGAGAAGGCAGTGAGCCTGAACCCGAATTACACCGAAGCGCAGCTCAACCTAATGGTCACTTACAACGACCTCGGGAAGTACGACTCGGCGCGCGAGATCTACGCGCGCATTCGCGGTCGCGCTGCAGGCGGCGACGGGCCCGCCGATCCGTTCGCCATGGGTAAGATCGCCAACATGCACGCCGAGATCAGCCAAGCATATCAAGACGCGGGCATGATCGCCGAGGCAGTAATCGAGCTCGAACGCGCGGTGGCGCTATGCCCAACCTTCGCCGATCTGCGCACCCGCTTGGCGACGCTGTATCGCGATACGGGGCACAAGGAGCGTGCGCGCGAGCAGCTCGAGATCGTCAAGCAGCACAACCCGAACTACATTCAAGCGCGCGTCTTGCTCGGCGTGGCGCAGCTTTCTGCGGGCGACTACGACGCTGCGATCGGCGAATTCCAAGCCGTGATCGAGCGTGACCCTGAGCACAAGAGCGCGCAGATGTATCTCAAGATAGCCGAGAGCCAGCGCGGCAAATCGCTATTCCCGCCGGCCTGAGCGGCGTCCCGGCGGTCGTGTTTAGCCTCGGGCTCGGATGACAGTCAGCGCCGCAAGCGGCCTGCTGTCGCGGATTTGGCGGCGCCTGCGCGGTACGCGGCAGTCGCCGTCGCGCGTGGCGCTGGCGGTCGCGATCGGCTTGTTCATCGGCTGCTTACCCTTGTATGGCGCGCACTTCTTGTTGTGTTCGCTGATCTGTGTGCCGTTCGGCTTGGATCTATTGCTCTGCTACCTGGTCGCCAACATTTCCAACCCGCTGGTCGCGCCGTTCTTGATCACACTCGAGGTCGAGCTGGGTTCGCTCGTGACCACCGGAAAGCACGCAGCCTTCACGCTGGCTCGCGCCAAGCAGACTGGTTTTTTGGGGTTTGTCTGGCAGGCGGGGGTCGGCAGCGTGTTCGTCGGGTCGGGGCTCGCAGCGCTCGGCGCCGCGATTGCCTACGCCGTGGCGAGCAAATCCAAAGACAGCACGCTCGCCGACAGCGATGCCGATGCCTCAGATGACCTTGCCAAGCTCGAAGCCGCAACGCTGCGCACTATCGAGCGCTATCGAGCCGCGCCAGTGGGCGACCGCATCTACGTCGCCGCCAAGTTGCGCTCGGACCCCCTCACGCGACTCTTGGCGGCGCTGCCCGGCGATTTCGGAAGCGTGCTCGACGCGGGCGCGGGTCGCGGCCAATTCGGCCTACTTCTGCTGGAATTGGGTCGCTGCAACGTGCTCGCGGGTTTCGACGGCGACGAGCGCAAAGTAAAGGTCGCCCGGCTTGCGGCCAGTGACTCGGCTCACTTCGAGCACCGTGACCTGCTCGCGTTGCCCGAGGCCGAAGTCGACACGCTGCTGCTGATTGACGTGCTCCACTATTTGCCGCTGCACGAGCAAGATGAGCTGCTCGGCGTTTGCACGCGCGTCGCTCGAAGTCGGATCGTGATTCGAGAGCTCGACGCCGTCGCCGGTGCGCGAAATTTCGTAACGCGTGCCGCCGAGTGGCTCACTAAGCTGACCGGCTACAACCGCGGCCGCGCAGCGCGCCACTATCGCCCTGCTAGCGCAATCGCCGCTCAGCTCACGCGGCTCGGGTTCTCCTGCGACGTCCAAAGCGCGTCGAAGGGCACACCCTTTGGCAACGTGCTGATCGTCGCGGAAAAGACGTCATTACGTGGTCCCTCCCCCGGCAGAACCCCCGACCACGGATAAAGTGCGCAATATCTTGGCGCGCAAAACGCGTGAAATCGGCGTAGCCTCTGGGCCGTGGTCACGTTCGTCATCATGTTCGCTGTCTTCGGGCTGATCATTTTCAGCAGCTCGGCGGCCTCGCGCAAGGCGCGCAGGTTCCTGGCGCTGGAGACGAAAGGCCTGCGCGGCCGCGGTTTAGTGCTCTCGTGTGCTCAGCTTGGCACGGGTGTAACGCTGAACGGTCGTCGCTTCGAGAAGCGCACGATGACGCTCGACGTCGAAATCCCCGGACGAGAGCCGTACGTCAGCACGGGTGATTTCCTCGTGCCGCGCGGCGTGGCTGAGACCATCCCCGGCGCGTCATTGGACGTCGCCGTCGATGCTCGCAACCAGAACCAAATCCTCGTGCTCGGCCCGGGCGGCTTCTCCGGGCCTTGGATCCGCGTCGGCCCACCCGCCCCTTACTGACTTTCGTTTGGGCTGGTAGCTTGGCCAGCATGGCTCAGCCTCCGTACCAGCCGCCCTACCAGCAGCCTCCGTACCAGCAGCCGCCGCACGCTAGGGATCAGCAAATCCCCGCTCACGCGCATGAGCGCCTGACTGCGATGCGCCAGCGCAAGTTCTTCACCAGCGATCTCTCGGTGAATGAATTCTTGCTCGTGAAGGAAGCCGGGTTCGAGCCGCTTGGCCTGGTGATGGGGAGCAGCATCTATTCCATCGGCGCGCAGCAGATCGGACAGCAACAGCCGGGAGAGGTCACGCCGCTGACTCAGGCGCTGTACCAGTCGCGAGAGCTAGCGATGGAGCGCATGGAGGCCGAGGCTGACGAGCTCGGCGCGGACGGCATCGTTGCCATGCGCCTGACCATGAGCGTGCACGCTTGGGGTACGAACATCGTGGAGTTCTTGGCGATCGGGACGGCAGTGCGTCACGCTGCCTCGCAGGGCGCGTATCGAACACACGACGGCAAGCCGTTCACGAGTGATCTGTCCGGCCAAGATTTCTGGACGATCCTGAATGCCGGGTATCGCCCGCTCGGTTTCGTGATGGGCAACTGCGTGTACTACGTCGGCCCCCCGGTGCAGCAAGCGATGAACGGCGAGCTAGCTGGTCCGACGCAAGCGCTGTACGACGCGCGGGAGCTCGCCATGGAACGCATGCAATTCGAGGCGGAATCGCTGCGCGCAGAGGGCATCGTCGGCGTCACGGTCGACGAGAGCAATCATACCTGGGGCCCGACTGTGCTCGAGTTCAGTGCCGTCGGTACTGCCGTGGTGGCCATCCGCGCGGACCACCAGATCCCGCGCCCGACGCTAGTGCTCACGGTGAACGGCTAATGGCGGCGCATCGCCAAATCGATCTCGCGGCAAGCATCGCTCGGGTGGCGGCCGGCGGGATCCCGTTTCGCGCCGAAGAGCGCCTCGCCGAAGAGGTCGGGCCGAACAAGAAACTATTCACCAGCGACCTGTCGGTGAACGAATTCTTGCTTGCGCGTGACGCAGGCTGTCAGCCGATCGCCCAAATCATGGGCAGCAGCATCTATCACATCGGTCAGATCCCCGACTACAAGGGCAAGACCGCTGAGATCGAAGTGATCAGCGAAGCGCACCGTGAGTCGCGGCGACGCGCGCTGGCGCGTCTCTTTCAAGAGGCCGTGCTCGTCGGCGCCGACGCAGTGATCGGAGCCAAGCTCCGTGAGCGCATGATCACGATGGGCGCGCGCGGCAAAGGCGGCGACGACGGCGGTGAGGTGATCGAGTTCACGGTCGTCGGCACCGCGGTAAAAGCGCCCTTTCTGACGCACCCGCCCGGCAAGCCGATCATCACCGATCTCTCCGGTCAGGATCTTTGGGCGCTGGTGCAAGAAGGCTGGGAGCCGTGCGCGTTCTTATTCGACTTCTGCAAATATCACGGCTGGCACGTGACCTCAGGCGGCGGCGGGGTTGGTGAGGTAACTTCGGCGAACGCCGTGGTCGAGAGCGCGCGGCGGCTGGTGATGGAGCGGCTGACTCTGCAGGCCGTTGCCGCGCAGGTCGAATTCGTTGTCGGGAGTGACGTTTCGATCGACGTCCAGGAGGTGCCCTGTGGCTACGGAGGCTGCAAGCTCGACGACCTCGACGTCAATGTGAGTTGGTTCGGGACCGGGATTCGCAGAATTCCGGGCTGGCAAGCGCCGGCGCGCGATGTCCCGCCGCTGATGCTGTCGATGATGTCCTTGAATCGCCGCCGCGACACGTCGCTCGGCAGCGAGGACGACGACGCGTCCGAGGTCCTGCGCGCCGCCGAGGAAGCCGAAGAGAACGCGCTCGAGCTAGACGAAGCAAATGAGCCCGACGATGGTTGACGATCTCCCGCAGCACGCTCGTGAACGCCTGCAGGACATGCGGGCGAAGCGGCTTTTTACCAGCGATCTCTCGGTCAGCGAATTCCTGCTCGTGAAGGAAGCAGGCTTCGACCCGGTGGGCCTGGTGATGGGCAGCTCCATCTATCAGATCACTCCTAGTGTTCCGACGCTTTCGCCAAACGCTCCCGGCTGCGAGCTAGTCGACATGACACGTGCGCTCTATCACGCGCGCGAGCTGGCCATGAATCGCATGGAGGAGGAGGCCGACGCGCTCGGCGCCGACGGCGTGGTCGGCGTGCGGCTTACGGTCAAGCTCGGCACGAACCCCCTGCCCAACAGTGGGACTACTACCGAGAGTGGCAAGACTGGGCGCGGAGCGCAGGCTTTCCGCGTTCTTCCACGCTGCTCGGTGCCGGTTGGCAAGATTGGCCGCGCGTCGCCTATGACATGTGGGTGCACTACTGCGGACAGCTCGGTTGGACAGTCGTGCCGCCGCCGCCCTGGGCGCGACCGCGCTCGCAGACCGCCAACGCGTTCGGTCCGAACGTGGCTGAATTCCGCGCCATCGGCTGTGCGGTTCGTCACCGCGGCGGCGAGAGCTACCGCAATGTTCATGGCAAGCCGTTTCAGTCGGATCTCAACGGGCAGGATTTCTGGACCTTGATTCGAACCGGGTTTCGCCCAGTCGGGTTCGTGATGGGCAACTGCGTGTACTACGTGCCGCCGCACCTGTTGCAGGCCAGGCCCACCGATAGCGTCGAGCTTGCGGCTCACACGCACGCGCTTTACGACGCTCGCGAGCTGGCGACCGAGCGCTTACAAGACGAAGCCGAAGCACTGCAAGCCACGGGCATCGTCGGTGTCACGTTCGCCGAACGCGAGCACTCGTATCAAACTACGCCTTGGAACGCCGGAAATTCCGCGCTCGTGAGCGGCGAGCTGATCGAGCTGTTCGTAGTCGGCACGGCCGTCGTGCCTACGGGTGCGCGCGGTGATCTAGCGAAACCGTTCTTGGTGCTTTCTGCCAACGACGAAGCAGCCGCGGGGCAGGGGGAATGAGCGTGCGACGTCCTCGGCCAGCCTTCAGCGAGCTCTCCGTCACCGAGTTCCTCACGCTGTCTCGGGTCGGCTATTTCCCGCACGGCCTCGTGATCGGCTCGTGCATCTTCGAAGCTGGCAACCAATACGATTGGACGGTCGCGACGGCCGAGGTGACGACGCTCAGTCACTCGCTCCGCCAAGCCCGGCACCTCGCCATCACTCGCATGCGCGATCAGGCGGTGCAGCTCGGCGCGGAGGGCGTGGTCGACGTGCGGGTACAAGTCGAGCACGATGTTTGGCGCGGCGCGCGTCAGGTCGCAAAATTCGTCGCTCTCGGCACGGCGATTGGCTTCGATCCGTCGCACCTGCCAAAGCAGCAGCCCGTGCCGTCGCTTCACCTCGCGGACGGCACGCCGTTCACCAGCGATCTCACGGGTCCGGACTTCGTCACCTTGCTTCGGGCTGGCTATCGTCCCGTAACGCTCGCGATGGGCGCGTGCGTTTATGGGCTAGATCCGCGGCACTTACGCGCCTACCGCACGCGCGACGCCGAGGTCAGCGAATACACTCAAGCGTTTTTCGACGCTCGCGAGACCGCGCTCGATCGCCTGCAGCAGGATCTGTTCAGGGCGCATCCCAACGGTACCCCGGACGCGCCGGTCGGCATCGTCGGCGTGAGCGTGAGTGAGTCCCTGTATGGAGGCGGTAAGAGCGCGCCGATCGTCGAATTCACTGCCATCGGCACGGCCGTCGCCGAGCTCGACCCGAACGATCCGCGGCGCGGACCGGCGCACGCGAGACCGCAGCTGGTGATGTCTTTGGATCGCTGACGCTCGCTCAGCGTTGCCCGCCGCCGAGCTGCGACAACACCCAAGCCGCGCGCGAATTCTGATTGGCGTGCTGTGCCAGCGCTTCCGTCAGCTTCTGAAACCAGACGTCGAGCGGCAGCGTGGCGGTGCGCAGCGCGATGCCTCGCACGACCTTCTTGTGCCGCGTGATGAATTCCTTGCCCTGCCTTTCGAGAGCGAAGTGATCCGGCTCGAGCGCGAGCTCGATGCCGTGCACCTCGCGCCCGGTGGCGTGGATCTTCGCGTGGTCGGCGAAGCCTTGGCTCAGTGCGTTCGCGAGCTTGGCTACGAAGTCTTCCAGGTTCGAAAGATCGATGGCCATGCCGAGTGCAATCTGATCCGCGCCAACCGCGACCTGGACTCGAGATTGGCAATACGCGCAGGCGAACGTGCGGCCATCCGCCTCTGGATTCATCACAGCGCCGCACCGCTCACACGGAATCTGCTTGATCACACCGCAAAGATACGGGCGATGCCCCCAAGAGTGAAGGTCGCGCCGCCCATAAGCGATTTCGAGCCCAAAACGAGTGCCCGCAACCGACGAGCAGAGGACGATCAGGAAGGGGGCGCCCCGAATCCAGCATCGCAGCTCGAAGCTCGCCCCGGTTCCGCACGCAAGGCCAGCCCGCGCGCCAGCGAATACCTCTTTTAAGGTGTCAGAGGCACGTAGATGCCCAGCACTGGCGAGAACAGAATGCGCATCTGGCGCGGATCATTCGTGAACTGCGGCGGGCTCGTGTACCCGCCTTCCAGGAGCAGCTCAGCGGAGTTGATGGGCTTCGGCGAAATCGGGGTGACACTGCCCGCCGGGAGATAGCTCCACTGCCCGCCGTAATCGATCCCGACCTGGCG
>DATCFJ010000097.1:0-2252 GCA_036509605.1 Polyangiaceae bacterium
CCCCGAAACGCTGGTGCGCGTCGAAAACAAGTGCATCACACTGCGTCCCATCGCCGGCACGCGCCGTCGCGGCCGCACGCCCGAAGAAGACGAAGCGCTCGCGCGCGAGATGCTGAGCGACCCGAAAGAGCTCGCCGAGCACGTGATGCTCATCGATCTGGCGCGCAATGACGTTGGCCGTGTCTCCAAATCCGGCACCGTGCGTGTGCCGCTGCGCATGAGCGTCGAAAAGTACAGCCACGTGATGCACATCACGAGCGAGGTCTGTGGCGAGCTCGCGCCCGAGCTCGGGCCTTGGGACGTGATCCGCGCCACCTTCCCGGCTGGGACCTTGAGTGGGGCGCCCAAAGTTCGCGCCATGCAGATCATTCGCGAGCTAGAGCTTCGCCCGCGCGGCGCCTACGGCGGCGCGCTCGGTTACGTCACGCGCGGCACGAGCTTGGATCTCGCGATCGCGATTCGCACGGTCGTCATGCAAGACGGCCGCTTCGAAGTCAGCGCGGGCGCCGGCATCGTCGCCGACAGCGTGCCCGAGCTGGAAGCCGCCGAAACGCGCCACAAGGCCCGCGCCGCGCTGTCCGCCATTCACTCCGCGCGTTCCCGCTGAACCCGAATCACCAACATGACACTGAGTGACGAGAACGCATTTGGCGTATTGATCAGCTACCACGCGATCGAAGACGACGAGTACAGCCTCGAGCCCGCACAGTTCGCGGCGCGTTTTTGCGAATTTCGAAACGCCGTGCGCGGCTGCGTGGAAGCATTTCCGCTCGCGCAGTCTGCGGTGGCGCGCGAGCTCGGCCACGCCGTGTATCTCGAGTTCGCCGAGGGCGATCAGCTCGAGGATCCGATCGGTTGGATCAAGACCGTGCGTGCCAAGCTGAACGCACTCGAGCTGAAGAGCGTTGGTGTGCTCAGTCACGGCGGTCGCTGGCAAAGCGATGCGCGCGAGGAGCTGCCTTCGAGCGCTGGTGGTGTCGAGTGGCATTCGGTGTCACTGCCGAGCGAGCCACTGCGCCGCGCGCTATACGCGGAGACCGCGACGCACGGCAATGAGGAGCCCGACGAGAACGCCTGGGGGCCGGGGATCTACGTCGACACCGAAGCCGTCGAAGCGCTCGGTCGCACGCTGAAGAACGCGCCGACACCGCTGGCGGTCGCAGGCGCGACGTTTTTTCGCGTCGCGCGCTGAGCGGACTTCAAATCCTCACTCAGCAAAGGCAAGTCCACTGCTGTTGCTCGCAATCGCAGGAACAGTAAGCGTTCCCGACTGGGGAGCAGCCGCCGTAGCTCTCTGGTTTGCCCGTGCAGTCCGGGGGCGTGGGGTCACAGCACGGTCCGCACGTCGCGCTGCCGTTGCCGTAGCAAGCCGGCACAGCGGGACTCGCCGGAGCGCTTTGTGTCGGATCTGCGAGATCGCAAAGCGTATTCGAAAACCGTTCCGCGCAGGCAGCCGACGGCACCACGCCCGCGCTGATCTGCGACGCCGTGCCGTCGCAAAAGATGGCTGTGTCCTCCCAGACTCGAGCTCCGACGAGCTGCGCTGGAGCGTCGTATTTAGCTTCGTAGTAGCAGGCTTTGCGGCGTGTCGCCGAAAGCTCGAACGTCACAGTTCGCATTCGCCCATCGCCCGTCGCATCCAACATCCCATCACATCCCGCTCGGCTCGTCTTCACCACGCCCGCGGGCAGCGCGTCGCAGCCGGACGCCAAGACTGTCGCCGCGCACAGCTCGGCCGGACACTCGACGTCCATGCCCTTGAGGTCCGAAAGCTCGAACCGACAAGCCGGATCGGTGCTGGCTACGCCAGCGCGGCCCGCCTCGGCACTGGCCCCCGGCGCTGTTCCCGCAGCACCGTTTCCCGCCTCGGCACTGGCCCCCGGCGCTGTTCCCGCACTGCCGGCAGCACCGTTGCTGTTCGACACCGTACCCCCGCATGCTGCAACCACAGCCAGCACCGCCACCAAGCCCCACTGCCGATGTCCCATGACGTCTGCGGGAGCACGGTCCGTGCCAGCTCGGAGACGCGGCGCACGTGCAAGATCTGCAGTGTTTCTCGTGATTCACGCGCCGGCGTAGGACGTGTGTGCCACTTCCTGCTGGCACACTCCGACAAACTGGTCAGGGCTCAGCCGAACGGCGGAAAGCCGAACCAACGCTGATGAAAATGCAGGATCACGGCCAACAGCAGGGCCGCGATCACGGCCGGCACCCAGAGCTCGGACCAGGCCAAGCGATTGCGACCTTCGACG
>DATCFJ010000098.1:0-8929 GCA_036509605.1 Polyangiaceae bacterium
TAGCGCGCCTTCCTGCGCTTCAGCCCCCAGCTGCGCGGACTGCCGGCACGATACGCGCCGGGTCGTCGGTCATGATGCCGTCTACGCCCAGCGCGACCAGGCGCCGCGCTTCGTTCGGATCGTTGATTGTCCAATAGTCGACCTGCAACCCGAGCTGTCTCAGCTTCTTGAGGGTGCGTGGGGTCGCGAAGCGGAGCGGGCCCGCGTGGGTCGGGATCTGCGCGCGTGTTCCGGGTGCGCGCCCCGCCTGGAGCCAGTTGGGGATGAACCAGCTGCGCAGAAATTCCGCCTGGGAAAGCGAGCTTTCTCCGCGCCAGCCGCGCTGGCGCAAGTGCACGAGCGTGGAGCGAAAGAAGCTCGCGGCGATCACACGCTCTTCGGCTGCGTGCTCGCGGACGATCGCGATGAAGCGCTCGACGAGGGCGGGCTCCTCGGTCTTCAAGTCCGCGTTGAGGCGCACGGCGGGCAGCTCGGTCAGCAGCTCATGCAGGCTCGGAATGCGATAGCCTTGGCCCCGAAAAGGGCGGCTGCCTCGCTCTTCTACGAAGCCGTAGCCCGCGTCCCAGCTCTGGATTTCCGCGAGTGTCGCACTGCGAAGCGCGCGCGCCACGCCCGTCATGCGCAGTCCGTCCGCGTCGTGCGCGGCGACGATTTCGCCGTCGGCCGTCAAGTGCACGTCGGTTTCGAGCGCGTCCGCCCCAAGCTCGAGCGCTCGTCGAAACGACGGCAGTGTGTTCTCCGGGCGCTCCGCGGCGGCACCTCGGTGAGCGAAGACAGTGGTCACAATGCGACTCGCGAAATATCGCTCATGACCGCGGAAGCGTAGCACGCGATCGGCGCGTCCAGGCTATGCGATAAGAAGCTTGGGGATGGCCCGATTTCCTCGCGGGCCCACGTGCTCAACGTGATCGGCGGCGCCGCGAAACGAGGCCGACTAGTCCGAGAAGCAGGGGGCTGAACGAGCTCCAATCCGGGCGCGCGATACCGACGGCTTGGCACGTGCACCCCGACTGCGTGTCGGTCGGCGTGCCCGCGGCCGCGCTGCCTCCGCTGTCCGTGAGGCTTCCTGCAGTGGCGGCAGTCCCGGCGCCCGAAGCACCGTTCGTTGTGCTCGCGCCGCCACCACCCTGCTCGGTGTTCTGGCCCCCGAGACCATCGGAGGAACCGCCGCCCGCACCCGAACCAGCACCGTTCTGGGTCCCGGCCGCGCCAGCCACCGAACCCACCGTGCCGCCCGTGGACCCACCGGCAGCCCCGGTCGACCCGCTCACGCCGCCCGTAGAACCACCGGCGCCGCCCATCGACCCGACCGCGCCACCGGCGCCAACGGTGCCACCGCTCGAGGCACCGGTACCGAGCAGCGTCGTCACGCTGGATGCATCCAACGTCACGGAAAGAGAGCCGTTCGAAGCCGTGACTTTTCCGTCGTTCGCCATGCTCTTCGTCGACGACGTCGTGTAGCGGGTGAACGACGAGATGCTCGAACCGTCGACTGTGACGGTGAGAGGTTTCGAAGACGTATTCGTGTTGACCACGACGATGACGACCGAGGTGTCGCCCTTGTATGCAGAAACGGAAACGCCTGCGGTCGGAGCGGCCGTCGCATCCACCCGATAAAACCCTGGGCGCACGAACTTGGACCAGTGTGCGATGCACCAGCCGCGTTTGGTCACGGCGCCGTTGTTGATGAAGCCGTAACTGCGCTTGATGTACCACCAAGTGTAGAGGTTGAACTGGCCTGTCACCATGGCATTGTGAATCTCCGACGCGACTCCCAAGGCGTTGGGCCACGAATTCGCATCGGTCGTGCTATCGGTGTAATGCTCGGTCATCCAGCGCTCTTTGCCGGTCGCTTTGGAATCGAAGAGCGGGTAGGCGTAGCTGCCGACCGCAGTACCGTATAGATGCGTGCCGAAGATCGTGGCTTTGGCGAGCGCGGCAGAATCGTTCAGGATTGGATCGTAGTAGCTCTTGGCATAGCTAAACGATTCGCAGCTCATGAGCTTCGTGCCTACGCTGCCGGCGTAGCTCAGTAGAAAGTCATGACAGAGAGCGGCGGTCCACGAGCCCCAACCAGCTTGCGCTCCGTAGTCGGGCTCGTTTTGAACGCCGATGGCGTACAGGTCCACACTCTGGTTCTTCATGTACGAGACGAAGTTGGTCAGGTGCGTCGCGTACGATGGGAACTGAGCGGCGCTCATCGCACCGGCCGCATTCCAGGGGGTCGCGAAAACGATCGCCCCGGCCGCGATGGCTGCCTTGGCAGTCGCCACGTTGACTGAGTCGGGCGAGCCGTCGGTGACCGGAATGCGCAGCGCGGACAAGCCCATTTGCCCGTCCGCGTTCCCGAAGGCGAGCGTTCGCTCGGCGGCCGTCAGGTCTCCCGCCCAAGCAGCATGGTTCATGCCGCCGAACCCGCGAATGTATTGCTTCGCGCTGCTGAGCGTGACGGTCGCAGACTGCGCGAAGGCTGAGCCGCACGGCAGGAGCAGCGCCGCGGCCAACGGGACTTCAAATTTCCTGCGGGAGTATTTCATGAGGTGCTTTCGACGGCTCCTCTCTAGCAGTGGTGTGCGGTGCAGTTTTCCGTCGTCGCAGACCAATAATTTAGATCCTTAGCTTCACCTCCGTGCGCGACATCGGCGCAGCACTGGTAACTGCGTTGCTCCGAGCGACCGGCTCGCGGCTGTTCCGTCAATCAGTTTCGTCCGCGCGAGCGAGGGCGCGGGCGAGCTTTGGCCAACTGCCCTTCGCTTTTCGAACATCCTTGACAAATCGTGAATCGCCCCAGTTTGCCCCGTTGGTCCTTTCTGCGGTCGACCGCCAACCGTCGTGTGCAGCCGACAATTGTGTCGATGTGCCTCGAAATCAGGGGTGTATGCCGTGTGCGCTCGTTCCGCGCGTGCGGGTCAGCGTTCACGGCCGTTCGATAACCCTCATTGGTTAGTACTCCTTCCTCTCGGAGCGTCGATGATCGCCGGACGCGGAAGTCGCTCGGTTCGGCTTGCGCGATCGCTCGCGGGCGATAGGGTGTGGACCGTCCAATGCGCGGTCTAAGCACGCTTCCTTCCTCGGCTTTCCTCGCGTTGCTCGTCGTCGGCTGCCAAGGTCAAATCAGTGGTGAGCGGTTAAGCGGGTCCGCGGGCAACACCAGTCAAGCCGGCAGTACGGGAACCAACCCCAGTGGCGGCACGACACTCCCGCTCGCCACCAGCTTGGCGACGCCCAATCCATGCACGAGCAACGCACCGGGTCCGCGCAAGCTCTGGCGGCTCACCGCCGGGCAGCTCACGAGCAGCATCCGCAGCATCTTCAATGACACGTCGAGCGCGGCGCCGGTCGCAACGGTGTTCAGTGATCCTGCCGTGCTGGGATTTTCGATCGATGCCAACGCGCTGCTGGTGCAGGGGTTGAACGCCTCGCAACTCCAAGATAACGCGGAAGCGGTCGCCGCCTGGGCAGCTTCCTCGAACCAACTCGCGCGTTTTGCAAGCTGCGCTGGTTCGACGAACGGCGCGCCTGACGCTGCCTGCGCAGCGCAATTCGTGCAAGCTTTCGGCAAGCAGGCGTTCCGTACCGCGCTTCCCGCGAGCGACCCTCGCGTTGCGAGCTACAGCACGCTGTTCATGTCCGGAAGCTCGAACTCGGACGGCGCTCAGGTGGTCGTCTCGGCCATGCTGCAGTCACCGCATTTCCTGTACCGCGCTGAGCTCGGCACGGCGAACGGCGGCACCTTCACGCTGTCGCCCTATGAGGTCGCGACCGAGCTCGCGTACACGCTCACCAGCACGACGCCAGATGCGACGCTGCTCGCGGCCGCCGATTCTGCCGCCGGCGGTAGCCTGTCGGTATCCGCAATGGTCGACCAGCAAGCCGCTCGCCTGATCGCGAGTAGCAGCGACACGAATGCCAAAGCCGTAATGGGTTTCATGGACGGCTGGCTCGGTCTTTCGCGCCTGTACACGACTGCTCACGACGCGGCTTCCTACCAACTGTCAGCGTCGCTGCAGGACGACATGCGGAACGAATCGCAAAGGTTGATCATGGAGGCGTTCAACAATGGCGGTTCGTTTGCCTCCATACTCACGGCCGATCACTCGTTCCTCACTCAGGACCTCGCGACCTTTTACGGCATCTCAGCGAACGGGCTCAGTAAGTCCCCCTCGAGCGTGAAGTACGCAGGGCTCACCACGCGAGATCCAGGGCTCTTGGCCACGGGCGCGATCTTGAACGGCTACGCCCGGCCGGATACGGACTCGCCGACGCAGCGCGGCCACATGGTGCGCACGCGCCTGCTTTGCCAGTACATCAACCCGCCGCCCCCCGGCCTCAACACGACGTTCAAGCCTTCCAGCGCGACAGAGACCACGCGGGATCATTTCATCAACGAGCACGAGCAAGGCGCGTGTGCGGCCTGCCACAAGCAGATGGACTGGATCGGCTTCGCCTTCGAAAACTATGACGGTTGGGGTCGCTACCGCACCACCGACAACGGCTTACCCACCAACTCCGCCGCTGTGATCTACGGAGACCCGCAGGGCAAGGACGACAACGTAACCGGCCTATCCGGCGCGGACAGCTTGCCGGCATTTCTGGCTCAGAGCGACGACGTGACGCGTTGTACCGAGAGGTATTGGGCGTACTACACGTACGGCGCCAGCAGCTGGGCACAAGACGCTTGCACCTACGACGCAGTCTACAATGAGGCCAAGAGCAAGGGCTTCACATTACAGAGCACGCTCGTGGCGCTGGTCCACGCGCCCAGCTTCACGACTCGCGTTCAGGATCAATAGGGAGACCGAGCCATGCCCAGTCGCAGACAATTCCTAGCTAGCGCCGGCGCAGGCCTCTTGCTTGCTCCGCTCATCGACGCCGGCCTGCGCCGCGAGGCGAAAGCGGCCAGCGGCACGTCCAAACGCCTGCTCATGTTCTGTACGATGGGAACTTACCCGCCCCTGTGGACGCCAAAAGTTTCGGGCGAAACGATCACCAGCTGGAGCGCAATGACCCAGCCACTGGCGGCCGCGGCGAACAACATCGTGTTGGTCGAAGGCATGCCCAGCGGCAACCCGAACGACGGTCACGGCGCGCCGGATAGCCTGACCGGACAAGGGTATAGTTCTTACACCGTAAACAACATGCCGGTGTTGAAGAGCTCCGTCGATCAATTCGTGGCCACGAGCCTGGCAAAGGGAGGCGTGAACCGACCAATCGCTTCGCTGCTCTTGGGGGCGAACTGCAACGAATACGGCGGGCTCACGCAGTTCTACGGCGGCCCGAACGGCGGCAATCTGCCGACGATTGGCTCCCCGCTCTCGGCTTACAACACGGTTTTCGGCGCGGCCATGCCTTCTGGGTCGAATACATCGGCGTCGGCGTTGCTCGCACGGCGAAAGAGCATCCTCGACACCGTCAGTGGCGAGATCACAGGGTTGCAAGCGACGCTCGGCAGCAACGAGAAGGCCAAGCTCGACGCCCATTTGGACTCGATTCGGCAGCTCGAAAACAAGCTCATGAGTGCGGGCGGCTCTGCAGGCTCGGGCTCGTGCGCCAAGCCAGCGGCGCCCGGTGCCGACAGTACATTGCAGTTCATGGGCGATATGGACGCGCTCGCCGCGAACGTGCTCCACCAACAGATCATCGTCAGCGCATTTGCCTGCGACATCACGCGAGTGGCGTCCCTCGAGTACGGCAACGACCAAAAGTTCATGGTGAACGCGCCCGGGATCCCCTTCGACGATCAGCACGGTGGCTACATCCACAGTGGCGCTTCTTCCAATTACGCGAATTTGGTGCTGTTCGAGGCCTACCTCGCGACGCAGTTCGTCAACCTGATCAACGCGCTGAAAGCAGTGCCCGACCCGCTCGGCTCGGCAGGACAGACCCTATTCGACAACACGCTGCTGGTCTGGGCCCGCGACATGGGGGACGCGCAGAACCACAACCAGCAATCCATGCGCTTCGTCTTGGCGAGCGGGAACGGCGGCTACCTCAAGACGGCAGCTGGCGGTCGCTACGTGTCCTCCAGCGAACGCCACGAGCGCATCCTGCTAAACGTGTGCGAAGCGATGGGCGTCACGAGCTTCGCTGGGTTTGGCGATCCGATGCTGCCGACCAAGCAGCCGCTCCCTGGAATTAGCGCGTAGCAGCAGCGGCCGTGCCAGCAGCGGTGCACGGCCGCGGCGCTTGGCGGCGTCTCAGGGCGGCGGGCAGCGGCCGGCGCGCGCGTACGGCTGCTCGGTGCGAATTGCCGCGCAGATATCCAAACAATTAGCGCCTCCAGCGCAGGCGCTCCAGCGGTCCCCGCCGGCAGGCACCGAGTCGCACACCGCGGGCAGCACCCAACAATTGCCCGGCGCGTCCGGCGGGCACTGGTTGCCCATCGGTCCAAGGGGCAGCAAACGACCGCAATAGCTCTCGCCGGGACATTGTTGCCGGTCGAAGCCACCGCACTGAACGCCTTCGGCGGAGCAGGCTCCAGAGGTCGCCGCAGCGATCAGATTCGCCTGACGCAAACAGTCGTTGAAATAGGTAATGCCGTTGCAGCCGCAGACGGGGCCCGGCGCGGCGTTGCAAAACTGGGGCTGCGCGATGCACGTTCCGGCGGCCGCGGTGCAGTTCGGTTTTTCGCACAGCTCACCGAGGGCGCAATCGCTGTTGGCGGCGCAGGTGGGCGCGCTGATTCCTCCGTCCATGCCACCTCCTGCGTCGGCGCCGCCGTTCGCGCCGGCTGCTCCGCTCATACCAGCTGTGTCGGCGCCGCCACCTACGGACGTGGCTGCCACAATCTGCTCAGGAGCGCAGCTGGCCGCGCCAAACAGAAAAATCAGGCCGATGCTGCGCTTCACCGAGCCCCCATCTCTCGCGGCCAAGCCACGCGTTCGCTCGGGAGCGTCCACTCGAGGCCGAGCGCCGCAGACGGGCGAAAGCGCAGCATCTCGAGCACGGGTACCCGGCGCTCACCTTCCGCGACCAGCCAAGTGCGGGGCGTCGGGTCGAAGTCGAGCCCTAACCCGAGCGTCGCGTCAAGCCCGGCGCCCAAGTGCGCTCGCGCACCCAGAAGGGCGCCCAACACTGGCGCGACACGCGTGGAGCTAGACGCTTGGAGCTCCGCGGTCGTGTCCGTGGGCGTGAACGTCAACCAATCGACTCCCAAGCTGAGCGCCGCATCCAGCGCCAGCCAGGGTGACGACCAAGGCTCGAGCCCCAAACGCGCTCGCATCGGGATCAAGCGAAAGTTAGCGGTCAAGCCCTTGCCGTCGATCCCAAGCGGAGGCATGTAGCCAGCGCTTAGCGCGGCTCGCGGCTGGAGCGCACCGGGGAACACGAGCCCCAAGCTGCCCGCCATGACCGGTGCTGCGCGGTCGCGCGCCACTAACAACGCCGCGCCACCGACGCCAAACGCGAAGCGCAGGCGCTCTTCCTCCTGGCGTCTTTGCCGATAGCTCAGGGACTTGTCGGCTTGCGGCGCAGGTGCGGCGACGGCCGGGGCCGCGACCGGCGAAGCCGGAGGGGGCGCCGGCTTGGGAACCGTCGGCGTCGGGCTGCCGTGCCGCGACGGCGTCGTGCTTGGCCTCTCGGCATCCAAGGTCGCCAGCGGATCGACGTTGCCCAAGATCACATGAGCGAGCGTTTCGCGAAACAACGCCTCGGTGCCGTGGCGCGGCACCGAAACCTGCCGCGCCGCGCTGGTATCCCGCGGGTCGACGACGTCAAGCAATGCGCCGTCGTCATGCAGCTTTACGTGCACCCGCGCTATGACTCGACCTTCGGAGCTCGGTGCGCTCCAAGTTAGCGTAAGGCCGCTCCTTCCGAGCAGCTCGCTCAACAATTGCTCGAGATCTTTGTCGACGTCCCCGCTGAGCTCCACCCAGCGCGGCTCGGCCTGGGCCTCCGCGGCGAGTAACAGGGGAACACGCCCGACCGCTGCCGGTCCCCCGCAGGCGCCCAAGCACACGACAAGGCGCAATAGCGACTTTCGCTTTGCTGTAGCCCGACTCGCGCCGCGGGCTCGCGGCTCATTGAGCATCCGGGTCAAGGCGTTCTCGCGCGATAGCGCCATAAGCCGAGCCAGGATAAGCCGCCAATAGCGCTCGCCAAGCCTGAATTTCTTCGGTCCTGCGCCCCATGCGCCAAAGCGTCGTCGCGCGGCCTGACAACGCTTGCTCGCGCAGCGCGCCGTCGCGGCTCGCGAGATACGCTTCGAAGCCGCTCAACGCAGACGCAGCTTGCCCATGGTCGAGATCGACCCGCGCCAACGTGGCCAGCGACAGCAGCGCCTCGGGGCTGCGTGGATAGTGGCTCTGCAGCTCGCGATACAGCGCCCGAGCTTCGACCATGTTGCCGTCGTGGCGTGCGGTGTTGGCTCGCTCGAAAATCGTCGCTGGGCCAGGCGCTGGCAACGGTTCGGGAGTCGCGAAAGAAGCTCGAGACCCGGGCGCCACCGGTAACGGCGAGTCGTCGCCCGACTGCCTGGCCGCGGGCTCCGCCGCGCGCACCACAGCCGCGGCACGCGGGAGCGGCGCGCTCGGCTCGACCGCAGCGCTCGGCACCGCGACTGCAACCCCAGCGATAGCAGCCGCGGCTACGGACGTGTGTTCGACGTGGCCCGCAGGCGCCGGCAGCTTCGGGGTTCGAGACGAAGCAAGCGCGCTCGGTGCCGCTCCAGGGGTCACGCCGACCACGAGCGCGACCAACTCGTGGCGCACGGCCCTCCACACTTCGCTCACCGTTTCGGTGTTGGCGGCGGCCAAACCAGCAAACAGCCCGAGCGATGCCGCAGCCAGCAGCGACATGCGCCAGCGGCGCATGGGCGCCTTGGGCGGCTTCGAAGCGCCCTTGATGACCGGCGTGCCCAGCGTGTTCGAGCTGGACGCTTTCGCAGCACGCCCGTGCGCAGCTTCGAGCGCCCCCATCACGAAAGACTGCA
>DATCFJ010000099.1:0-2630 GCA_036509605.1 Polyangiaceae bacterium
GACGCGAACCCGAACGACCCCTGCTGCCGCTCGTGCGCGCAAAGAGAGAGCGCGCCGCCTTCAGGCTGCATGGCGCTGTCCGCCGACTCCATTTGCAAGAACGTGCCCGCGGGTCAGCAATACGTGACCTGGGACACTACGCACGACCAGCTGAATCTGCGCTGCTACAACCAGCACAAGCGCTTCGGTTTCGACCTGTTGTACGAGACCGGGCGCTACGTGGCCGGCCTCAAGAACACGACGCTGCCGTTGCAATCCAACCCGTCAGTCTCGGTGACCAACCCCTTGTACGACACGACCGGCACCTCCAAAGCCCCTCGCGATCCGTCGCTGGTGTTCTTGGCCGGTATCGTGGGCGTGCCCTGGCAGGACATCGCCGATGACGCTTCGCTCACCGGCGCTGGCTTGAATTACCTGACCGCCAAGGAGTTGGTCGCCAAGGACCGCTGGGCCGCGCTGCTCGGGACCCCTCAAGGTGCAATGAAGGGAGGCCCTCCGGTTCCGCCAAGCGATCCGTTCATGGTGGAGACCACCGATCCGCGCACCGGTACGAACACGATCGCAATGCCGCCCGTGGCGATAGCGCCAGCGACGTCGACCAACCAGCAAGCGAACATCATCAACGGTCACGAATACAACCCGACGGACGACTTGCAGTACGCCTGCATCTTCAAGCTCAAGACCCCGAGGACGTGTATGGCCGGCGACACGGCTTGCGACTGCGCGCCGGACAAGGCTGGCGCGACGACTACGCTCATGACCGCCAATAGCCCGCTCTGCCAGGGCGGCGCCGCGATCACCACGCAGAGCTACGCCAAAGCCTACCCCGGTGTGCGCGAGCTGCAGGTCTTGAAGGACCTCGGGGACAACGCCATCGTGGCTTCGATTTGCCCGAAGGTGGTCACGACGGCCGATCCCAATAGCGATCCGAACTACGGTTATAATCCCGCAGTTGGCGCGATCATCGAGCGTCTGAAGGAAGCCTTGAAGGGCAAATGCTTGCCGCGTCCGATCGAGACGAACGACCAAGGGCAGGTGCTGTGCAAAGTGATCGAAGCGCAGAAGAGCGGCTGCAACTGCGGGCTCGCGGGTCGCGCGGGAGTGACCGACGCATCCCTTATCACGGCAGTGCAAACTCAGCTCAAGGCCACGGGCAACTGCGGCGGCGACGGTCAAGACCCGTGCACTACGTGGTGCCAGTGCGAGATCCTGCAGGAGAGCGGCGGCGACCTGTCGACGTGCCAGGCGAACGACACGAACCTCAAGACACCGGGTTACTGCTACATCGATAAGAAAGCCGAGACCGTCAACCCGGCGGCGGCCGCCTCGATCCAAGCCGCGCTCGCCAAGTGCCCGTCGAATCAGCAGCAGCTGCTGCACTTCGTGGACGCGGACCCGACGCACAAGACGCCGGCGCAAGGCGCGGTCGCCTTCATCGCTTGCCTCGGCGCGCCGATTGGCGTCGTGACGGGCGCTGGCGGCGGGAACTGAACCCGGCACTGGGCGTAGTCGGCTAACGGAAAGCAAAGCGGCGGCAGCTGGAGACAGCTGACCGCCGTTTGGCTTTTTGTGGCGTCGAATGCGAAGCGACGGCTCGGCTACGCTCGGTGTACACTCGGCCGTCCGGATGGAAGCCAAGAAGACCATCCTCGTCATCGACGACGAGCCGCACATCACGCTGGGTCTGAAGGACGCGCTGGAGTTCGAGGGGTTTCGCGTCGTGACCGCCGGCAACGGCAAGGACGGCGCGCAGCTGGCGCGACAGGAGCACCCGCACGCCATCTTGCTCGATCTGATGCTGCCGGACGTGAACGGCTATCAGGTGTGCGAGGACGTGCGCCGTTTCGACGCGTTCGTGCCGATCATCATGCTGACGGCCAAGAGCCAAGAAGCGGACAAGATCCGCGGGCTCGACGCAGGCGCTGACGACTATGTCACGAAGCCGTTCAGTGTCGGTGAGCTCGTCGCGCGCATTCGCGCGATCTTTCGCCGCGCCAACCGGCCGAGCGAGAGCGCGACGTTCAACATCGGCAAGCTCTCGGTCAACGTCGCTGCGCACACGCTGGAGCGCGCGGGCAAGCAGCACGAAACGCTCTCCTTCTACGAGGTGGAGCTACTACGCATGCTGTACGAGCGCGCCGGGCAACCCGTGAGCCGTGAAGAGATCTTGAACAAGATCTGGGGCGTGGACGCAAACCCAACCAACCGCACGATCGACAATTTCATCGTGAAATTGCGCCGCAAAATCGAGAAATACCCCGATAAGCCGGAGCACATTCTGACGGTGTATGGGTTCGGCTATAAGCTCGTGGTGTGACGATACGTGCGCCGCTCAGGGTATGAGCTCGAGCACGTTGCGTGGATCGCAGGCGACCGTCTTGGCGTTCTGGTTGACCTGACCGAGCGGCAACTGGCCGGCGTCGACGCCTTCGCGTGCGCGGCGCACTTCCACGTGCAGGTGCACCACGCCGGGGCTGCCCGAATCGCCGACGAAGCCGAGCAGCGCGCCGGCTTTCAAAGTCTGTCCATGGCTGAGGCCCGGCGCTGAGCTCTCGAGGTGCCCATAAATGACGAGATATTCGCGCAGCAGCCCGGCTTCACGCAGCGTGTGCTGGGTGACCACCGAATTG
>DATCFJ010000100.1:0-4020 GCA_036509605.1 Polyangiaceae bacterium
GGTGATCATCGGGTAGCACGACCATCAGCGATTCGCGCCGCACCAGCTCCGCGCCAAGCGCCGGGTCGTCGACCGACGAACGCACGAAACCCACATCCAAGCCGCCCGCTTTTAGCGCGTCGATCTGCTCGCCGGGTGAGAGCTCGCGTAGCGAGAGTTCCACGGCAGGGAAGCGGGTCCGGAATGCGCGCAGTAACTCAGTGAGCCCGCTGTACGCGAGCGACGACGGATAGCCCACGATCAGCCGGCCGCTTTCGCCTTCGCTCGCGCTCCGCGCGTCGTGGATTGCGGCATCGAGCGCGGTGAACACTTGGTGCGCTCGCCCGAGCAAGGCCTGCCCAGCGGGGGTGAGCTCGACATGCCGACGCGAGCGCTCGAAGAGCGGAAACCCGAGCTCGGCCTCCAGAAGCTGGATCTGTCGGCTCAGCGGAGGTTGCTGAATGTGTAGGCGCTGCGCGGCCCGACCGAAGTGCAGCTCTTCGGCCAGAGTAATGAAGTAGCGCAAATGACGGAGTTCCATCGGGTCGCCGCTCAACAATCGCCCAGTGATACTCAAAAGGTATCACAGGGTACGGAACAATGCATTGGACGATCGCTGGCGGCGACCCTACAGCTAGCTGGCCAAGCTCCTGCGCTCCCTAATCGGCTCGGGCAGCGCTGAAACGGCCTGAATCTCCATATGTGGCTCGTTCGCGTCGCGCTCCAGCGTCCCTATACCTTCGTCGTGATGTCGATGCTGATCGTCATCCTCGGCGTGTTCACCATCCTACGGATGCCGACGGACATTTTCCCCGACATCGACATCCCGGTCATCTCCGTGATCTGGAACTACGGCGGCCTGCCGCCAGAGGAGATGGAAAAGCGAATCGTCACCGACTACGAGCGCGCCTTGACGACGACGGTGAATGACATCGAGCACATCGAGAGTCAGACGCTGAGCGGCGTCGCCGTGATCAAGATCTTCTTCCAGCCGGGTGCCAGCATCGACGCCGCAACCGCGCAGGTGACTGCGATTTCGCAGGCCATCGTGCGACGGATGCCGCCGGGCGCGACGCCACCGTTCATCATCCGTTACAGCGCGTCGAACGTGCCAATCTTGCAGATCGCCTTGGAGAGCGATTCGCTGAGTGAGCAACAGCTGTTCGACTACGGCGTAAATTTCATCCGCGCGGACATCGCGACGGTCCAAGGCGCCCAGATCCCCTATCCGTACGGCGGTAAACAGCGCCAGGTGATGGTCGATATCGACCCACAAAAGCTGTTCGCCTGGGGGCTCTCGCCGCGCGACGTGAACAACGCGCTCGGCCTGCAAAATGTGATCCTGCCGACGGGTTCGGCCAAGATGGGGGTCGAGGAATACCCAGTCTTGATCAACTCGAGCCCCGAGCTGATTAGTGACCTCGGCAAGCTTCCAGTAAAGACAGTGAACGGCACCACCGTCTACATCCGCGACGTGGCCAACGTGCGCGATGGTTACGCGCCCCAAACGAGCATGGTGCACGTCGCGGGCGGCAAGTCCGTGCTGATGACGATCTTGAAGAACGGCAGCGCGAGCACCTTGGACGTGGTCGGCAGGATCCGCGCTCTGATGCCGGGCACTCTGGCCAAGCTGCCCAAGGAGCTGAAGGCGTCGCTGCTCTTCGATCAGTCGGTGTTCGTGCGCGCGGCTGTTAGCGGAGTCGTTAAGGAGGCGGCCATTGCCGCTGCGCTGACCGCGTTGATGATCCTGCTCTTTCTCGGCAGCTGGCGCAGCACGTTGATTGTCGTGATCTCGATCCCGCTGTCGATCCTGGTTTCGATCATCGTGCTGCGTGCGCTCGGGCACACGCTCAACGTCATGACTTTGGGCGGAATGGCACTCGCGGTCGGCATTTTGGTCGACGATGCGACCGTCGCGATCGAGAACATTCACCGCAACATGGCCCAGAAAAAGGCTTTCATCCGCGCGATCGTGGATGGCGCGCAGGAAATATCGGTGCCTGCGCTGGTCTCCACGTTGTGCATTTGCATCGTCTTCGTGCCAGTGGCGTTCATCGCTGGCGCGGCGAAATCGCTGTTCGTGCCGTTGGCACTGGCGGTGGTGTTCGCGATGCTCACGTCTTACTTCCTATCGCGCACGTTGGTGCCGACGTTGGTGCGCTTTTTGCTCGAGAAAGAGGCCAAGGAGCATGCGGGGGAGCACCATTTGGGCCCGCCCGGGCTGGCCAAGCGCTTCTTCGCGGCTTTCGACCGCGCGTTCGTACGGTTGCGCACCGTTTACGGTGGCTGGCTGGCGTGGGCGCTCGAGCACCGGGCGCTATTCGTGTCCGGGTTCCTGTGCTTCGTCGTCGCGTCGGTTGCGCTGCTAGTCCCGATGCTCGGTAGAGATTTCTTCCCGAGCGTGGATGCAGGCTTGATCAAGTTGCACGTCCGCGGCGCACCAGGGCTACGCATCGAGGAAACCGAGCGGCGCTTCGCGGCCATCGAGAAGACGATTCGCACGGTGGTCCCGGCTGCTGAAATCTCCGTGATGCTCGACAACATGGGCGTGCCGAATAGCGGCCTGAATCTGTCGCTGAGCGAGGGTGCGCTGATCTCGCCGTCGGATGGGCAGATCTCGATCTCGCTCAAGGAAGACCACAAGCCGACGGCCGACTACGTGCGCAAGATCCGGCGCAAGCTGCACCAGGAGTATCCCGAAGCGACGATCTTTTTCCTGGCGCCGGACATCTCGACGCAGGTCTTGAACTTTGGTTTGGCGGCGCCGATCGACGTGCAGCTCGTCGGTGCGCCCGGCAACGAGGCAGGCACGCTGGCCGTGGCGCGCAAGATAATGGCCGAGATGTCCGCCATTCCGGGCGCTGCCGACGTGCACATGGCTCAAGTGCTGAACAAGCCCGAGCTGCGCATCGACGTGGATCGTACGATGGCGTCGCTCTCTGGCATGACGCAGAAAGACGTCGCGAGCGATCTGCTGGTCTCGCTGTCCTCGAGCTCTCAGGTGGCGCCGAGCTACTGGCTCGATAGCAAACGCGGCGTGCAATACCTGGTAGCGGTGCAGACGCCGCAGTACGAAAACAACAGCTTTGACGCGGTGAACAACACTCCGCTATCGACTGGCGGGGAGAACGGACCGCAGTTGCTGTCGAACGTCGCCGCTATCTCGCGCACGGTCGGGCCGGCGAACATCACGCACTTCAATGCTTCGCGTAGCTTCGACGTTCAAGCCAACGTTGACGGTACGGATCTAGGTTCGGTAGCAGATGCGGTGTCGAAGATCGTCGCGGAAGTGAGGCCTCACCTGCCACGCGGCACGACGGTAAAGATCAAGGGCCAGGTCGAGAGCATGGAGTCGTCTTTTGCCGGCCTCGGCTACGGCCTGATCTTCTCCGTCGTGCTCGTGTACCTGCTGATGGTGGTCAACTTCCAATCTTGGCTCGATCCGTTGGTGATTTTGATGGCGCTGCCTGGTGCGATCGCCGGCATTGTTTGGCTGCTGTTCTTATCGCATACGACGCTCAGCGTGCCCGCGTTGATGGGCTCGATCATGTGCGTCGGTGTCGCCACTGCGAACAGTATCTTGGTCGTCACCTTCGCCAACGATCAGCGCAAGGTCGGCCGAGACGCCAAGCACGCCGCGCTTGCTGCGGGCATGACCCGGCTCAGGCCAGTGCTAATGACCGCCCTGGCAATGATCATCGGCATGCTGCCAATGTCGCTCGGACTCGGCGAGGGCGGCGAGCAGAACGCGCCGCTCGCGCGCGCGGTAATCGGTGGCCTGCTCTTGGCGACACTGACCACGCTATTCTTCGTGCCCGTGATGTACAGCGCTTTGCGGCGCAAAGCGCCCACGACCGACCCGCTTTTGGAGGATCTGTGACTTCGCCTGATGACCACGCCACGCCCGTGCCGCCGCGCTCTGTGCACCCCCCAGCGGATGATCTAGGCTTTGATTTGCCGGAGCCTGCGCATTTGTCCCCCACGCGGATGTTTACCCTTGGAGCGCTCGGCGTTGCGGTGCTCGGCGCGGCGTTCCTGTTT
>DATCFJ010000101.1:0-7170 GCA_036509605.1 Polyangiaceae bacterium
TCGTCTGCGGAGGCGGCGACACAAGCGTCCACGACGTCACCCGGTTCGGAGAGCACGCCACGCAAGCGCTGGCGCAGGAAGCCGCCGAGCTTGTCGGCGGTAGCCTGCGCGTCGAGGTCGAGCTTCACGCCGACGAAGCCCGCGTAAGCGGCGTGAACCGCGTCCGAGATGCTGATGCGCCATTGCTTGCGGAGCAACGTGCGGAGCAGGCCAATCGCGGCACGGCGCAGCGCGAGCGGATCGGCCGCGCCCGTCGGCAAGAGCCCGATCGCGAAGCAACCGACGAGCGTATCGAGGCGATCGATGAGCGCCACCAGCGCGCCGGCATCGTGATCAGCCGGTGGGTCGTCGGCGCCGCGCGGTTGGTAGTGCTCTGCGATGACCGCCGCGACGTCCGCACTCAAGCCTTGCGCCAAACCATAAGCCTGGCCCATTTCGCCCTGCAATTCGGGCAATTCGCGGACCATCAGCGACACCAGATCGCACTTGGCGAGCCTGGCGCCCTCGGTTGCAGTGGCGATCACGTCCGGGCTCAGGCAGAGGGCCTTGCCGAGCACCGGCACCAGCGCGACCATGCGCCGCACTTTGTCCCCGACGCTCCCCAGACGCTTGTGGAACATGATGCCGTCCAGCTCGGCAGCGCGCTTGGCAAGCGGGATCTTCAGATCTTCGTCGTAGAAGAACTTAGCGTCGGCCATGCGCGCGCGCATCACGCGATCATTACCAATCTGGATGTTTGCGGGCTTGAGCGCGGTGCCAACCACGGTCAGGTAGTTCGGCAGCAGGCCGCCCTGCTTGTTGCGCACGCCGAAGTAGCGCTGATGGCCTTTGGCGACGTCCAGAATCACGCGCTCAGGCAGGGCCAGGAATTTGGCTTCGAAATTGCCAACCACGACTTGCGGCTCTTCGACGAGCGAAGCATTTTCTTCGACCAAAAAGGCGTCTTCAATCAGCACACCGTCGATGCTTTTGGCGGCTTCTGCCAAGCGCTCGACCATCACCTGCGTGCGCTCGGCCGGATCGACGAGCACGTGCGCCGAGCGCAGCGCGGCCACGTAACTGGCCGCGTTCGCGATGTTAATCGCGCCGGGCGAAAGGAAGCGGTGTCCGTACGAAACACGGCCTGCGCTGACACCAGCGAACTGAAAGCGGAGCTCGGCCGCACCGAACAGGCCGATCAACCAACGCACGGGACGACCGAACGCGGTGTCGCCGTCCGACCAGCGCATGGATTTACGGAACGGGATCTTGCCGCAGACTTCGCTCAGAACGGCCGGCAGAAGCGTCGCCGCGGGCGCGCCGGACTCGACGCGACGCCCCGCGACGTACTCGCCCTTGTCCGTGGCTTTGCGGAACAGAGCGTCCAAAGCAACGCCGATCTTCGTGGCGAAGCTTTGGGCGGCCTTGGTCGGCTTACCGTCCGCGTCGAAGGCAACGCGCGCGGGGGGCCCCAGCACTTCCTCGTCGAGGTCCGGCTGGGCGCTGGCGACGCCTTCGGCGATCAACGCCAAGCGGCGCGGCGTGCCGAGCGCGCGAATTCTGCCATGACTCAAACGCAGCTCGCGCAAGCGAGCCTCGAGCAACCCGGGCAGCGCTTCAACAGCTTGGGCAACGAAGGAGGCCGGAAGCTCTTCGACGCCGATCTCTAACAGCAAGTCCTCTGACATGAGCGGGCGCGGAACTTACCCTAGATTTCATCGTCTGGGCAGCCAAAGCGGCGATTTTGGCGCTATGCTCGGGTCGTGCGAATCAGCTGTCCGATCTGCAAAACCGTGCTGGAAAACGCGCCCGACGACCACGAGCCGCGCCCGTTCTGCTCGGCTCGCTGCAAGCTCGTCGATCTGGGCAATTGGCTCAACGAATCGTACCGCATTCCGACCGCCGAAAGGCCCGAGGACAAGGACGACGAGTTCGGGCCGAGCTAAAGCGGAGCTGCGCCCGTTTGGCGACTACGCCGCGAAGACGGCGCGGAGTGCGTCTCGCACCCTCTTGAAGCGGAACTCGAAGCCGACGCGCTCGAGCTCGCGCGGCACCGCAAACTGCCCGCCAAGCAGCGGTTCAGCGCCCTCACCGAACAGCGCCTTCAGGGCAAAGCTCGGTGCTTTCAAGAAGCTCGGTCGCCCCAGCAGCTCACCGATGATCTGACTCAGCTCGGCGTTCGAGAGCGGTTCGGGAGCGCACAAGTTCACTGCGCCGGACAACGCTCGGTCGTCGATGCAGCGCTTCAGCGCGGCAATCTCGTCGTCCAGGTGTATCCAGGGAAAGCCTTGCTTGCCGCTGCCAATCGGACCGCCGACGAACAACTTGAACGGCCTGAGCAACGACTCCAGCGCCCCGCCACGCTCGCTCAGCACCGGCGCGATGCGCGCGCGCACGACGCGCACACCGCTCGGCTCTGCACGTCTCGCAGCAGCTTCCCAAGCCACGCACACCTGCGCCAAGAAATCACTGCCCGCCGGCGCGCTCTCATCGACGCGCGCAGTATTCAACGTCGAGCCGTAGAAGCCGGTGCCGGACGCACACACGAACACGGCGGGCTTGTGCGGAGCGCGTTCAATCGCGCGCACCAGACACTCAGTGCTCTGCACGCGACTCTTCAGAATGCGATCTTTGACCTCTGCGGTGTAACGCACGCCGACGGCTTGCTCACCGGCCAAGTTCACGACCGCATCGTAGTCGTCCGTGAAGGCAACGCCGGCGGCCGAGCTCGGATCCCAATGCTGGAGGTAGTACTGGCCGTCGCGAACGCCGGAGTCCCCGCGCGTGAGCACCGTCACGTGGTCCCCACGGGCCAGCAGGTCGGTCACCAAGCCACGACCGATGAAGCCACTCCCACCAGCCACGAGAACGCGAGCCATACCCACGTATTTACTCCGATTTCGGCGCCGCTGCTGAATTTGACCGACTTGGCGCCGGCGCTTTTCGGATCTACGAGCCTTTCATGCTGAAAACTTCCACGCTCGCCCTCGCTGCTGCTGCGACCATCGCAACCCTCACCGGGTGTGCAGGCACGCCAGCTGCTCCCTTCGACCAGCTCAAGACCGCCAACCTGACTGCCTACCGGCTGCAGAACGCAGACCCTTCGGCAGCCGCGGCGACGCCGGGTGCCGCTGCCGCCCCTGCTGCTTTGACAATCCCGGGCCTTCCGCCCGAGATGAACGCCTGGATCCAACAAGGCGCCGCTGGCCTGTCGGCGGTTCTACCCGGGCTATTGCCGGGCGCTGCGGCAGCCGCGCTGCCGGCGGCCGACACAACGCCGCGCTTCCACGATTTTCGCATCCTGAGCCAGACTCAGGTGCTCGATCCGGACCTGAAAGAAAGCTTGGGCAAGTTGCTGGGCGACAAGGACAGCTTCGACAACGCGGACGCCCGCTGCGCCGCCAATGTATTTTACGCCGACTTGGGCCTGAGCTTCACCTCGAACGTCGGCGCCGCACCGAACGATTTGCTGATTTCGTTCCAATGCAACCAGGTCGTGTCGCGCAGCTTTGCGTGGCCGCACCCGGCGACGGGTATGAAGCCTGATACCGTGAAGAAACTGTCGGGGATCGTGCTGAAGATCTTCCCGCAAGGCACGTGAACCCGCGCTTAGCACCTGCGCCGCTGTTTGCCCTCGCTGGCACGCTCGGCGCTGGATTGCTGTGCGGCGCGCTGTTCGTGAAGAGCTGCAGCGCGCCAGCACTGCCGGTGATTCCGCCGCTGAGCTCGAGCATTACCGTGGTGCGTCCAACCCCGGACGTGCTCGTCGCGGTGAAGGATCTGGCTCGCCTCGAGAGCGCTTCGTTTCATATGGAGCGCGTGATCGACCTGACCGACAAGCAGTCGCGCTTGTTCGGCTTGGTGCAAACCGAGGACGCTATCTTGCTCGTGGCGGTGGCGGACGTGAGCGCGGGCGTCGACTTGCAGAAGCTGACCACGGAAGACGTGCACGTGGACGCCGAGAAGAAGACGGCAAAGCTCACTCTGCCCGCCCCCGAAGTGTTCCACGCCGAGCTCGACAATTCGCAGACATACGTGCACACGAGGCAAACCGGCGCGCTCGCCACTCGGCAAGAAAACCTCGAGACGCGAGCCCGCCAGGAGGCGGAGCGCACGCTGATCGACGCGGCACTCCAGGGCGGCCTGCTGAGCCGCGCCGGCGACAATGCCAAACACGCCGTCGAGAGCTTGGTGCGCGGGCTTGGCTACGAGCAGGTGCTCGTCACGCTGCGAGCCGCGCCCAGCCCGGCGCCCGCGAACAGCGGCGCAGGGCCGTAAAAACCGCGCTCGATTCAGCTGCCGGCGCGCTGACCATTGGCGAATCGCTCAGCGCGCGCTAGCACGCTCGTATGTCGTCAGAACTATTGCTCTATGTTTACGACTACAATTATTCGTCCTGGTCCATGCGCGCGGGCCTCGCGCTGCGCCAAACCGGCGCGGAATTCCGGGAGCTGAACGCTCACGAAGAGGCTGAGGGCTACGACGCGGTGAGAGCGCGGTCGCCCAACGGACGGTTTCCGCTGCTCAAGCACGGCAATGAATGGGTTTGGGACTCGCTGGCGATTGGCGAATACCTCGCGGAGCTATTTCCACACGCCGGGCTGTGGCCCGCTTCCAACACCGCTCGCGCGCATGCGCGGGCGATGGCCGCCGAAATGCATTCGAGCTTCGGCGTACTGCGCGAGGCGTGTCCGATGAACCTCCGCGCGCACTACCCCGGCTTCCTGAAGACGCTCGCCGTTCAGCGTGACATCACCCGCATCAGCGATATGTGGCAAGCGTGTCTCCAGCGTTATGGGGGCAACGGACCGTTCTTGTTCGGCTCGTTCACGCTGGCAGACGCGTTCTTCGCACCCGTCGTGATGCGCTTCACGACCTACGACGTTGAGCTCCCTCCCCCGCTCGCGGCGTATGCGGAAGCCGTGCGCGTGCAGCCCTACGTCAAAGACTGGCTGGCGCGTGCGGCGCTGGACCGACATGTAAACCCCGCCTACGACTATTCGCGCTAGGCCAAAATAGGCCAAAAATCGGCTCAAATAGCGCGCGGCTCGCCGTTCTCGGGCGCAGCGCTACGCTTCATGATCATGATTGTCGGCGTTCCGAAAGAGATCAAATCGCACGAGTATCGGGTTGCATTGCTACCGGTCGGCGCTGACGAGCTCCGGCGAGCGGGAAACAAAGTGTTGGTCGAGCGCGGCGCGGGGCTCGGCAGCGGCATCCGCGATGAGGACTACGAGAAAGCCGGCGCGACGATCGTGGACGACCGCGCGGAGATCTGGGCCCGCGCCGAGCTGATCGTGAAAGTAAAAGAGCCGCAGCCCGACGAATTTCCGATGATTCGCGAGGGGCAGATCCTGTTCACGTACTTTCACTTCGCCGCCGACGAGCAATTGACGCGGCATTTGCTGGCGTCCGGCGCGACTGCCGTCGCTTACGAGACACTGCAAGATCGCCAAGGCCGCTTGCCGTTGCTCACGCCGATGAGCGAGGTCGCCGGGCGCATGAGCATTCAGGAAGGTGCCAAGTACCTGGAGCGGCCCGAAGAGGGACGCGGGATTTTGCTGGGCGGCGTGCCGGGTGTCGAGCCGGCACACGTGGTGATTTTGGGCGGCGGCATCGTCGGCACCAACGCGGCCAAGGTTGCAGCTGGCTTTGGCGCCAACGTGACCATTTTGGACAACAACGTGGACCGCTTACGTTACCTGGATGACGTGCTGCCCAACGTGACCACGCTGTTCAGTGACCGGCACACGATTCGGGATCAGCTGATTTTGGCTGATTTGGTGATCGGTGCGGTGCTGGTGCGTGGTGCGCGCGCGCCGCGCTTGGTGGAACGCGCCGACTTGAAAACGATGAAATCCGGCGCGGTGATCGTGGATGTGGCGGTGGACCAAGGAGGCTGCGTGGAAACCACACGCCCGACCACGCACGAGAACCCGACCTTCATCGTGGACGAGGTGGTGCACTACTGCGTCGCGAACATGCCCGGCGCCGTGGGGCGCACGAGCACGTACGCACTGTGCAACGTGACCGCGCCTTATGCGGTGCGCATTGCCACGCTGGGCCTAGCGCGCGCGGCACACGATGACCCATGTCTGCCGAGCGCAGTGAACATTCACCAACGCACGGTGACGGACCTCGCTGTCGCGAAGACATTTGGACTGGATTTTCATCCGTACGTGCCGTGAAGCACGCCTCCGCATTCACCGCGTCGCGCCGCCCAGCCAGGCGGCCAGGCGCCCAGGCCCACAATGAGCGCGCGGCGGTAGCGCGCGACGCGCCCCCAAGCCGAGCCCAAAACCAGCTCCGCGCGCGTTATAGACCTTGACCGAGGCCCAGAAATCCCTATGTTTCCCAGACCCATACCCCTTCGGGGGCGATCGGTTTCGACGTGGGGACTGAAGGATAATCTGCGTGTAAGCGGCTCCCATCCCGCTTCATCAAATGGGCCGTATAATTGCGAACGACAACGCAATCGCTCTCGCAGCCTGAAAAACTGACGAGTGCCGTCCGACCGTGAGATAGCTTTTGTAACGGAAGGGCGTCAGCACTAAAGCTGGGTGGCCGAGCGCGTCTCGGGTTCGGCCGCCGAGAAACACCGAGGCTAGGTCGTGGCCGAATCCACGAACTCCTGTCGGCGGGGGCAACCACCGACTACGCACGTGAACGAAGATTATCTCGATGCCTTGCGGACCCGGGTTCAATTCCCGGCGCCTCCACTGAAAAGCTAAGCAGTTACAGCGCGTTGGGAGCCGGGGACGTTTTCGGTTCCCGTTATGCTCCCAACGCGGTCAAGAAGCCCAACGATCTCGCGCGTGACGTTCGGACTCAGATGCGCGTAGCGCATCGTCATCTCGATCGTCGAATGGCCGAGCAGCTCTTGGACGCCCCGGATCGGCGCGCCGCGCATCACCAGATGCGAAGCGAACGAGTGCCGGAGCGCATGCCAGCCGATCTGCCGGAGCCCGGCTTTTCGGCACGCACGCCAGAGCGGATGCTTCGTCTCATTCTTGTGAAGCAACCGCCCTGCCGGCCCACAAAAGACGGACTCGCCTTTCAGGTGCCGGTGTTCCTTGAGTGCGCGCAGCACGTCGATCCCGAGCGGGATCTCCCGCGTGCGCCCGTTCTTCGGTGAGCCGATGCGGCCCCGGCTGACAGCACGGTTCACGACGAGCCGCCCGGCAACCAGAT
>DATCFJ010000102.1:0-2692 GCA_036509605.1 Polyangiaceae bacterium
CAAGGATCTCCTGAAGCACTCGTGTCTCGTCTCGAGCAATGATCGGCGCGCCAATTGGCTGTTCAGCAAAGAAGGTCGCTCCGAGTCGATCGCCATCCAAGGACGCTACTCGGTGAACTCCGTGCAGCTCGCGCTCAGCGCAGCACTGCGCGGCGCTGGCGTCGCCGTACTACCCGCCTTTTTCTGCGCGGAAGCCGTACGCGCCGGTCGGCTCGCGCAAGTGCTCGACGACTGGTCCGTCGGGCGCTCCGAAATTCACGTCGTTTATCCCGGAAGCCGTCACCTTTCGGCGCGGGTACGGCTCTTCGTCGACGCGCTGGTCGAGCGCTTTACGACACTGCCGCCCTGGCTACTCGGCTCTGACGGTCGGCGCTTCGTGATCGACCCTTCAACCGTGGGAGCCGGGACCGGAGTGACGGACGTCCCGACCTTGCACCATGAATACGACCATCTCGGCGATATTCGTGGCGTGGTCGGCTAAGCGCTCGAGGGATTTACCGATCGAGAGTAAGCGGGTCGACTCGAAGACCACGCTCGGGTTCGACATCATGCGCGGTAACAGCTCCGGGTAGAGCTGCGCGTAATACGCGTCGACGGCTTTGTCGCGTTCGATGACTTGATTGGCCTTCACCGCGTCTCCAGCGACGAAGGCATCGAGCGCGTCATGCACCATGGCTTGCGCGACGTCCGCGATGCGCGGGATCGGATCATGCGGGTTCTCCGAGCGATCTGCGCCCAGCTCGGACACGCGCTCGCAGATGTTCACGCCCAGATCCCCGATGCGCTCGAGATCAGTGACGAGCTTGAGCGTCGTGGTGATAAAGCGCAGATCGGAAGCAACCGGTTGGCGACGCGCCAGAATCTGAATCGCGGCTTCGTCGATCTCGAGCTCCAGTTGATCGATGTTGCTATCGAGCTCGATGGTGGTGCGCGCCAGTGCGACGTTGCGTTCGTTGTACGAGCGCATGGCTAGCGAGAGCACTTCTTCGACGTGGGCGCCCATCAGCAGCACGCGTTCGCGCAGGCTTTCAAGCTCTCCTTCGTACTCACGATCCGTGTGACGCCGATCCATGAACATCCCCCCCCTCAGCCGAAGCGCCCCGTGATGTAATCCTCGGTGCGCTGCTCCTTGGGTCGCGTGAAAATCACGTCCGTGCGGTCGTGCTCGATCAGCTTCCCGAGATAGAAAAATGCCGTAAAATTCGCAACGCGCGCGGCCTGCTGCATGTTGTGCGTCACGATCACGATCGTGTACTGACGGCGGAGCTCGTGAATCAGTTCTTCCACGCGCGCGGTGGCGATCGGATCGAGCGCAGAGCACGGCTCGTCCATCAATAGCACCTCGGGCTCGAGCGCGAGCGAGCGTGCGATGCACAAGCGCTGCTGCTGACCGCCGGACAGGCCGGTGCCGGCGCGACCCAGGATGTCTTTGACTTCGTCCCACAGCGCCACACGCTGCAGCATCTTCTCAACGACGGCATCTGGGTCGTCCGGGCGCTCACCATTCAAGCGCAGACCCGCCAACACGTTGTCGCGAATGGACATGGTCGGAAACGGATTCGGCTTCTGGAACACCATGCCGACGCGGCGACGCACGCGCACCGCGTCTACATCGCCATGGTAGATGTCTTGCGTGTCGAGGAGCACCTGACCGGTCGCCCGCGCACCCGGCACGACCTCGTGCATGCGGTTCAAGCAACGCACGAATGTGGACTTGCCGCAGCCGGACGGACCGATCACTGCCGTAACCTGCTTTTCGGCAATTTGCAGGCTAATGCCCTTCAACACTTCGACCTGACCGAAGTAGGCGTGCAGCCCCTCGGTGCGCATCTTGGGGACGAGCGTGCTCACCGAAACTTCGTCCCAGCGTGACTTGCTCGCTTCTTCTGAGGTCGCTCCGTCGGCGCGGGACGTCTTTTTCATGGTGAGCTTCGGTAGGATGAGCGCGGGCGTAGTCATCGGGCACCAACTCGGTTGCGCACGAGCAAGCGTGCGGAGACATTGAGCAGTAGCACGAGCAAGAGCAGCACCAAGGCCGCTGCCCACGCCTGGCGATGCCACTCCTCGTAGGGCGACACTGCGTAGGTATAGATGTTGACTGGCAGGGAGGCCGTCGGCTCGTTCAAACCGCTGCTCCAAAAGCGATTGTTGAACGACGTGAACAAAAGCGGCGCGGTTTCGCCGGCCACGCGCGCCACGGCCAGCATTACCCCGGTGGCGATGCCAGGCGCTGCGGTGCGCAGCATGACCCGCAGCGTGGCGCGCCACTTGGGCAGACCCAAGCCGAGCGCGGCCTCGCGCAGCGACTCAGGCACGAGCTTGAGCAGCTCTTCCGTAGTGCGAGTCACGGTCGGCAACATCAGCATGGCGAGCGCGATACCGCCGGCCAAAGCCGAGAATTGCTTGGTCTGCAGCACGACCAGCGAGTACACGAAGATACCGACGGTGATCGAGGGCACGCCGGACATCACGTCCGCACTGAAGCGCACCAATTTGCCGAAGCGCGAATGGCCGAACTCGGCTAGATACACGCCCGCGAGCACACCCGGCGGAATGCCGATCGCGCAGGCCAGGAACACGAGCTTGAGCGTGCCCACGATGGCGTTGGCCATGCCGCCGCCCGACTCCCCCACCGGCTTCGGGAGCTCGGTGAAGAAGTCGAGGTTGATGCCGCCGATGCCGCGCGCGGTCA
>DATCFJ010000103.1:0-2159 GCA_036509605.1 Polyangiaceae bacterium
ACGGACTCAGCCTCTACCAAGTAACTCGGATCGCTCTTGGCGCGCTTCTCGAGCAGCTTTGCGGCTTCGGGAGTCTTGAACGCGCCGAGCGCGGCCGCGACGGCCCGGCGAACCTTCGGGTGCTCGGTGCCCACGTGCGCCGAAAGGGCGGAAAAAGCCTCGTCTGAGCGGATTTTGCCGAGCGCGCGAGCGGCCTCGGCGCGCACCATCCAAGCTTCGCTCTTGTGACCCAAGCTCTTGGCGAGCGCCTGAATCGTTGGTGGGTCGTCGCGGCGCGACAGCGCGTCTGCGGCACGCGAGCGAGAGATGGCTCGCGTTGCGCTCTCCAGCTGAGCGCGCAGCATGTCCCCTGGGGCGTCGAAGCTAAGATCCGAGATCACGCGCAGATCCGGATCGAAGGCGACGAACGCAGGGCGGTGATCGAGCTTAATCACGAACGTGTCCGCCCCTGACGTTACGGTCTTCTTGTGGCGCGACACTTTTCCGTCGCGCGTGCCGACTTCGAGCTCCAGCTCGAAGTGGAACTCCGCTGTGTCCCCGACCTTCTGCGCTTGCTTCACGCTGACCAACAGCAGGCCGTCGTCCCAGCTCACTTTGACTTTGAGCTCGGGGTGACCCGGACGGAACACCCACGAGTCGAAGAAGCGCTCCAGTGAGCGGCCCGATACCTTCTCGAGCGCGCGCTGCAAGTCATTGGTCTCGACCACGCCGTAAGCGTGACTCGTGAGGTAGTCCTTCACGCCCGCCCAGAACGTGACGTCCCCCAGCTCACGCCGCAGCATGTGCAGTACTAGGCCGCCTTTTTCGTACAAATGCCGGTCAAATAGGTCGATCGGCTCGGCGTAGTCACGGCACACGATGGGGCGCGCATAGCGCGCGCTGGCTTCGTGCAAATACGTATCGGTATCGGAGGCAACGCCGTGGTCGTACTCGTCTCGGCCGATGCGGTCTTCGCGCTCGACGTGCTCCATGAAGGTGGCAAAGCCTTCGTTCAGCCAAGCGTGTGACCAATCCCGGCAAGTGACGAAGTCACCGAACCATTGATGCGCGAGCTCGTGCGCGACGAGATCATTCGAGGTGATGTCGAGTGCGGCGCGCTCGTCGAGCAGCACGTGCTCGTACATCGTCGTTGCGGTGGTGTTTTCCATGCCGCCGAAGATGAAGTCGCTCACGACGATCTGCGAATAGCGCTGCCAGGGGAAGGGCACGCCGGTGATGCGCGAGAACAGCTCTATCATGCGCGGGGTCTCGCCGAAGCTGCGCGCGGTGTCCTTCTTGCGCGCGGGCGGGACGTAGTAGCGCACGGGTATTTGCTTGCCTTTGCCGAGATCCGCCGGGCGATCGTCGACAATCGTGAAGTTGCCGGCGACCAGCGTGAGCAGGTAGCTGGGGTGCGGTTTGTCGAGCTTAAAGTGGTAAGTCCACGGCATCTTCCCGGCAGGAGTGCTCGACTCGTACAGCTCGCCGTTGGACAAGACGACGAAGCCGTTCGGCACGCTGACGCGTAGCTCGCTGGTCATTTTGACGTGCGGCTTGTCGTGACACGGGATGAAGTGGCGCGCGTCTTCGTCTTGGCACTGCGTCCAAACTTGCTTCGGCCTGTCTTTGACTTTGGCGTCGGGTTCCAAGAAGTACAGCCCGCGGCGCGGAGTCGCGCTGTAACGAACAAGGACCTTGCCGGCTTTCGCCTTCTCGAGGCCGCGCACGGTCAGCGTGTCGCCGTCGTAGCTGTGCTCCGCCGCGGCGAAGCCCTTGCCGGTGTCGACCTTCACGCTCTCGATCGAAAAGCCCACCGCGTCCAGCCTCAGCTCACCCGCGTCCGGAGCCACGCGCTCGAAGCTCAGGGTCGCCGCGCCGGACACCGATTTGGTCGCGAAGTCCAAGCTCAAGTCCAGAAACAGGTGCGGGATCGCGAACGGCCGCGAGCGCTCGTATTTGCGTTCCGTACCGGCCAGCGCGAAGGGCGAGCCCGCGCTCGAGCAAGCGCAGCGAGAATGGAGACGTTGAGCAAGTTTCGACATGCGTTTCAAACTCTGTAGGCCGCTCTAGGCGGTATCGCAAGAGGCCTCCCACGACCAGAAGCACGCTAAGCTCCCCAAGTGGCGACCACTCCTACTCTCACCCTCACCGGCGAAGTCGAGCGCGTCACCTTCGAGAAC
>DATCFJ010000104.1:0-5004 GCA_036509605.1 Polyangiaceae bacterium
CGCTATCGGATGGCGGTGCGAATCGCCAGCGCCGGCGCGCCGCGAGCGAGATGTGAGCAATCGCTCCCGACAGGGCAGCCGCTCCCGAATGGTTCGTATGACGGAACGTGCGCGGTTCTTCACTAGAAAGCTACGAAGCTGTCGCGCGTTCAGCATGGGTCCGCAGCAGTCTGGGGTCCACATGATGTCCGCAAACTTGGTGTCGTCGCCCACCTCCACTCCTGCGGTGGAGGCCGCGGCCGCCAGTGTCGCCGTCGTCGCGATCGAGATGGGCTACGGTCACTTGCGTCCCGCGCGCTCGCTGGCGCGCGAGCTGAACGTCGCGGTCATGCATACCGATCGGCGGCCGCTCGCAGATACCGAGGAGCAGCGGCGCTGGCAAGCAACACGCCAACTTTACGAATCGGTGAGTCGCGTTTCGGGGATACCTTGGATCGGCCCTCCGCTGCGCGGAGTGCTCAATTCAATCACCGACATTCCGAACTTATACCCGTTTCGGGATTTGTCCGGCGCGACGCTCGGCGTGAAGCTGCTCGAGCGGGCGGCGCGCCAAGGGCTCGGACGCTCGATCGTCGGCTACCTGCGTGAGCACGGCCTGGCGCTGCTCACCACGTTCTATTCACCAGCAGTGCTCGCGGATTTTCACGGTTACGATCGCATTTTTTGCGTCGTGACCGACTCGGACGTGAATCGCGTCTGGGCGCCGATCAAGCCCAAATCGAGCAAGATTCACTATCTCGCGCCGAGCGGGCGAGTGGTCAGGCGCTTGCGAGCTTACGGCGTGCCCGAGTCGCAGATTGAGCTGACCGGCTTTCCGCTGCCGCACTCGCTGGTGGGCGGCCCCGAAGGCAAGACGCTCCGTCAGAATCTCGCGCGGCGCCTGGCGCGCCTGGATCCGACGCAGACGTTCAGGCAATCGTTCGCGGCAGACCTGGGGCACCTCGGGCCGCTCCCCGAGACGAACGAGCCGCCGCACTTGGTCTTTGCCGTGGGAGGCTCGGGTGCGCAGGCGGAGCTGAGCGCGTCGTTCTTGCCCAGCCTGCGCTCGCTGCTGCAGCGTCGCCGGCTGCGGCTCACGCTGGTGGCCGGCATCCGGGAAGACGTCAAGGTGCGCTTCGAGGACGAGCTGTCGCGCGCGGGGCTCTCCAATCAACTCGGCCGCAGCGTGGACATCTTGCACGAGCCCGTGCTGAACGACTACTTCGATCGTTTCGACGCGCTGCTCGCCGACACCGACGTCTTGTGGACCAAGCCGAGCGAGCTGGTATTTTACGCGGCTCTCGGTATTCCGCTCTTGCTTGCGCCGCCTGTCGGCATTCACGAGGCTTACAACTTGCGTTGGGCGCGCGAAC
The DNA here is from genome assembly GCA_036509605.1 of Polyangiaceae bacterium. Taxonomy (GTDB): domain Bacteria; phylum Myxococcota_A; class Polyangia; order Polyangiales; family Polyangiaceae; genus PMG-095. The sequence continues at coordinate 1,353 of DATCFJ010000104.1, forward strand.
ACGGCGCTGGTTTCAAGCAACGCGACGCGCACGTAGTGGGCGATCGCTTGCTCGAGCACTTGCACGACGGCAACCTCGCCTCCGCCGCGTGGTCCGGCTACCGCAGGCTGCCCTACAAGGGACTGTATGAGATCGCCGAGCGAGTGACCCGCTAGCTGAGCGCCATTGAGTGTGTGAGCCAACGGCTTTCGCGCCTACCGCCTCGAGAACGATTACGAAATGCCGGGTCGCGGTCTGTGCCAGAATGTGCCTCGAATGCTGGAAACGCTGAGATCGCTCGTCGCCCGGAGCCAGCAATGCGTGCCTCGGCGTGACGGGAGCCCGGTACGGGTTTTGCGTGTGTGGCAGGCAGAGTAACCGTCGCGGCCAAGGCGCTGCGAGCGGGTTCGCGGAGGAAGCAATGCGCAGATTGAATGTTGGCTTCGGCGTGGTGTGTTTGCTGGGTGCTTCGTTCGCCGGCGCGTGCGGCGGCACTGCGGAGAGCGAGTCGGATCACGTCGACGCATCGAGCGCTGGTGAGGGGGGCTCCACGGCCAATCCGATCGGTACGGGAATGGGTGGGGATACGGCCGCGGGCGCTGCGGGTACCGCGGGCGCTGGAGCTCCGGAGTACGAGTGCAAGCCGAAGCAAGACGCCGCGCCGGGTCCGGCGATCAATCGGCTTTCGCAGCAAGGGAGCGCGGCGTGTGCCGGCACCACGTTGGCTGACGCGATCGCTCAAGTGCGCGCGCTGCGCCCGGATTTGTCCGACGTGACGGAGCTCTACATGTCGAACCCTCAAGTTGGCGGCTACGGTAGTTACATCGCTGCTTTTACCGCGGCCGACGGCGGCTTTGCGCTCGTGTTCAAACGCGGCACTGGAGATTGCCCCGCGGGTTGTACGCAAAACGACTATTGGTACTTCGAGACCGACGCGGCATGTCGCATTCAGGCGGTCGGAGAAACGCACGACTCGGCGCCGTGCACGCCGGTGGACCAACAGCCGCGCTGGGGCATCCCCGCGGCTGTCGCGCCGCGCTACCTGTGCGGGGCGGATCTGTCCCCCGTACAGCTCAGCGGGGATTACGACCTGGTGACGTGCGGCAGCGCGACGGCGTGCTCGCTGCCGGGTGAACAGCAATCGCCTCGGCCGTTGCCGAGCACGCTGTCACTCAGCATTCAGCAAGACCCCGCGGACTTGAGCCGAGGCACAGTGACGCTCGGCGGTACCGGCGAGCCGCTGCTGGACGCGCAGCCACTCGCCGCCACCTTCGACCGGCAAAGCTTCGCCGTACACTTGGCATACTCGAATTTGCCCGCCGCTTGCTCCGAGCAATGGCAGCTCGACTTGACGTATGACTTCGAGGGTTTTGGCCCGAGGAAGCTGCACTTGGTCCAAACGCGCACCCCCGATTGCAAGAATGCGCCGGCCGCCTATTGCAAAGGCGACCTTTCCGCGGATCTTGGAGACACGCACGGCCCTCGCGAGTGACCACCGGCGCACCGGTGTTGCCCGCATTTAGAGCGCTAGCTGCTTCATGATCTCCGCGGCGGGCATTGCTCCGCTCAAGCGGCGCGCTTCGGCTCCGTTGCGGAACAAGATCAGGGTGGGGATGCTGCGGATGCCGAAGCGCTGGGCAACTGCGCCCAATGCCTCTGTATCCACCTTGGCAACGATCACGCGCGGCCCCTGATCACGCGCGAGTTTTTCCATTTCCGGGGCCACCATTGATGTCGATGTTGAGCTCACTCATGGCTCGACCAAACTGCGTGATGCCGTCTCCAGCGCGGGGCTGCTTGGCGTTAACGCGGAAGACCCCGGCCTTGTCGCTGTAAAAGGCCACGGGCTTTCCGTATTTCTCGATGTAGCCGCGCGTCGCCTCGAAGTACTCGAACGTTGCCTCAGCGTTGCAGAAGTAGAGCTGCATGAGCCGGCTCGTGGCATCATCGACATATACGAGCAGCACGCAGCGCGGCGCGCGGGCCTCAAACCACTCGTGATCGCAGCCGTCGATCTGAATCAGCTCGCCTAGGCAGTCCCGCCGCCGTCGCGGCTGATGGGCGCGCTCGCGACGCCACACGTGAGGCACCCAGAGCCCGTCCTCAGTCATCCAGTGGCGCAGCGTCTCGCGGGACACGTGGACGCCGTGCAGCTCGCCGAGCTTTTCCCAGGCCAGCGTCGGGCCGAAGTCGCGGTAACGAGCCCGTACGATGGCGAGCGTGGCCTCCCGCTGCTCGACTGGCAGGCGGCGGTTGCTAGCTCGGCCGCGCTTCCCGGACACCAGAGCGCCAGGCCCGCCAGTGCGATATCGCCGGTACAGCCGCTCGACCTGCCGCACGCTCAGCCCCAAAAGCTCGGCTGCTTTGGCCTGGGTCAGTCGCCGCTCGTGGATTTTGCGCATCAACGCCGCGCGCTCGAACTCTCGTTGGCTCATGGGTCAGGATTGCTGCCGACATGCCAGGGCGCGTACTGCAAACCCGACATTTCTACTTGGCAGAAACCCGACATTTTCATTTTGCGGCTACACAACCTGTGCGCATAGGACCGGTTTAGGACCGGTTAGGTCAACCCCGGCCGTGCTTTGGATGTCCTATCCCCCGGACGACGCAGCCGTGCTAATTTTCGAGCCGTCATGCACGTACACCCGCCCGCGATGCTGCATGGGGAATTAGAGGAGGCGTTTCCCGACGTGTTTTTCGTAACCGGCACGTCTCGCCCGAAAATTGGGGATGACGTATGGCAATACAGCAGAAACATGGTCGTGGTGCGCGAGGGCGAGCAGCTCACACTCATCAACAGCGTGCGCCTGGACGAGCCGGGCCTCGTTCGCCTCGAAGCGCTTGGCCGCGTGTCTCATGTCGTGAAGCTCGGCGCGTTCCACGGGATGGATGATCGCTTCTATTGCGAACGCTATGCCGCAAAACAATGGGCGCCGCACGGCATGCTGCACGAAGACGGGCACGTGGCGGACGAAGTGCTTTTAGGGGGTGGGCTCGGCCCCTTCGCTGGGCTTCAGCTGTTCTCGTTCGCTACCTCGAAGCACCCGGAAAGCGCCATCGTGATCGACCGTACGGGCGGGATTCTAGTGTCTTGCGACAGCTTGCAGAACTGGGTCGAGGTGGATTCCTATTTCGATTCAGCGAGCGCGCTCAGAATGAGCGCCATGGGTTTCATCAAGCCAGCGAACATCGGCCCGGGCTGGCGAATGGCCGCAGCCCCCGAAGCCAGTGATTTCGCACGCCTGAAGGCGCTGAGCTTTCGGCATTTGCTACCGGGCCATGGGCGCCCGATTCGGGACACCGCGCATGCGCAGCTTTCAGCGACTTTCGAGCGCGAGTTCGGCGCGTAAACATGCAGACGGGTGACCTCGTCGACCACCGGTTCCGTGTGATTGCTGCGGCTGGCCAGGGCGCATTCGGAACCGTCTATTGCGTGCTCGACGAGCGCTCACGACAGAAGGCAGCCCTCAAAATCTTCGATCGCCCAGCTGCGGATCTAGCGCGCTTCGCGCGCGAGGCGGAGCTACTCGAGACATTGCGGCATCCGCAAATCGTCGAGTTCGTCGGGCATGGCTTCACCGAAGCGGGCATTGCCTACCTGGCAATGGAGTGGCTGGAGGGCTGTAACCTGGAGGAGAAGCTGCGCCTCGGTCCGCTGTCTCGACAAGAAGCT
>DATCFJ010000105.1:0-6666 GCA_036509605.1 Polyangiaceae bacterium
CAGCGCGCCTACGATGCCCAGCAGCTTGCCGCCGATCAATAGCGAAATCATGATCACCGCAGCGGGCAGGCGCAGCACCTTGCCGTACAGCTGCGGCACGATCACGCGGCTTTCGAATTCTTGATACGCAATCAGCAACAGCAGCACGACGATCGCGGTTGTCGTCCCTTGCGACAGCGCGGCGAGCACAGCCGGGCCGCACGCCACGAATGTGCCGACGTATGGCAATACGTCGCCCAACCCCGCAAACACCGCGATGGCAATGGCGTTTGGGACGTGGCTCACCGTGAGCACGACGAATGTGAACGTTGCCGCCATAAACGACGTAATTACCTGTCCGCGCAGGTAGCCACCGACGATCACCTCGAGGTTCAGCAGCACGCGCGACAACCGCAAATGCTGGGTGCGTGGCAAGAGCGAAAATGCCGCTCCGCGCAAGCGATCCCGCTCGAGCATCAGGTACAGCGCAATGAACAGCGATACAACGCAATAACCCACCCCCGCGATCACCTCCGGCGAGTAGGCGAGCCCGGCCTTCGCAAAGCTCAGCAGCAGCTCCGGCCACTTGGCGTTGGCTACGGATGGCGCAAGTGGGGCGCCGAAGCGTGAGGCGGAAAGGCTGCTGCTGGCTTGCTGCTGCAGCCTGGGCAATTCGTGCACGAGATCAGACACCTGTGCGACCAGCCGAGGCACCGTCAGGGCGACCAGCCCGGCACTAACCAGCAGCAGGGCGAAGAACACCAGCCCGATCGCGTACGGCCGCTTCACCTTGTGCTCTCGCAACCACTCGACCATGGGATTGAGCGCACCCACGATCATCAGCGCGACGACCATGACCATCACCACGGGCCACAGGTGAATGAACAGCCAGACGCCAGCTAACGTCGCGACGGCGACGATCGCCGTGCGCACGTTAAGCTCGACCTTCAGCGTCGAGGTTCGGCGGCCGGTCGCGTTTTTCCGACGCTGCGCTCGCGCTAGGGGCTGTGGCATTTCTCCGCTCTTTTGCAGGATCGCTAGTGTGATGTGGCAATGAGCCACGACCTGCGACAGTTCTGCCCGTGTACGCCTTGCGTAAGCAAGCGCCGCGCCTGGCGCGGCGCGCTTCAGCGCGACTCGGCGGCGGCCAACACAGCGAACGCAGCGATCACTTCGGGCGGCGCCTGCACGAGCTCCACGAGCACGCCTTCGGCGGAGCGCGGCGCGTTACCGCTCGGCTTTGGGTGCACGAAGCACACGTCGTGCCCCGACGCACCACGGCGCATGCCGCCCGGTGTGAAGCGTACTCCGCGCGCGCTGAGCCAGCCATAGGCGGCCGCTAAGTCGTCCACCCACAAACCAAAGTGATTCAGAGCAGGCTCATGAACCTTGGGTTTGGCGGTCGGGTCGAGCGGCTGCATCAGATCCAGCTCGACACGCGCCGCTCCAGTTCCGATTTCCAAGATCGCCTCATTGACGTTCTCGGTCGCGCTCTCGAAGCTCCCGCGAACTGGTAGGCCGAGCAGCTCTGACCAAAATTCGAGCAGCGGCTGCTTGTCCAACGCACCGAGTGCGATTTGCTGCACGCCGAGAATGCGGAACGGGCGCGCGGTCATCGAGATACCCGCGAAATCAAGGGAAGCGTGCTTGCACGCCGGCCTGCAGCTCGAGCTCGGTGTGAATCGCGCGGAGTACGCCGGTGGTCAGGCCTGCGTCGACGAACACACCGACGTACTTGGCGAAGTCGAGCTGCGGCCCGGCTGCCAAGTGAATCAGCATGTCGTTCTTGTACACCGGGTGGTTGACCTGAAATGCGGGCGAGCCGTTGCCACCCTCGAACTCATAGGCAAACGCAGGTTCGATGAAGATTTTGAATGCCGAGTCGCTCATCGTGTAGATGCGCGCTCCGACGCCGACCACCTCGAGCGGCTTCGTGTCGGTCGCGGTCTCGCCAGCCAGACCAAGCCGCATGAACACGTACGGCTCGACGAAATCCAGAGGCGCAAAGCTGGCGGCAAGGTCTAGCGCCAGCGGCGCGCCATGCCCACACACCTTCTGCGGCTCTTTACCGGCCTGCACCGTCGCGCAAAGCGGCGAGTGATCGTAGCGGAAGATCATGTTGTATCCGCCCAGCAGGCCCGCGCGCAGACCGAACTGAAAGCCGTGCCCGAAGCTGTCCTTCGCGCCGTCCGACTTAGCGGGAGCTTTCGCCGCCGCGTCCTCCGGCTCCGCTGCCAGCGCAGGCGCGGACAGCAAGGTCGCCAAGCCGAATAACACCCAAGATATTGTCGCTTTCAAGGCCTCGACGATAAACGATCTGCGGACCGCTCGCCATCGTCGTTGCGCGATCCGAACAAGTTCGCGGAGCTAGCGCTTCAGGGTGCGAGCGCTGCCAGCCGTCGTCCAGTCACGTTCGGCACCGAGCGCAACCCAGCTCAGCGTCACAGGGCCGCCGCTGGTCTCGGCGCTGATCTTGCCATCGCTGGCCCAGCTGCTCGGGGCAGGCAGAGCGAGGGAGGCTTCGCCGCGGAGCTTCTGAATACTCGGTGCGTCGCTGACCAGCGCCAGGATGCCGAGTCCGGCGAGCATCGGCACGATGCCGCTCGGGATATGAGTCGCAACGATGGCGCGCACCGTGTCACTCAATTCGGGAGCGCGCCGCGCGAACCAGCGCACGTCATCCAGAGATTCGAGAACGAGCGCGCTTGGCGCGGCCGGTTTGCCGCGCTTCGTGACCACGGGCAACGTCTGAGCCTCCGTGAAAGCGTGAGCCTTCGGCGCTTCGATCGCGGTTTGCTTGCTGCTCTCCGCCTCTTTGGATTTGCTCTTGGCCTTGCGCACGATCAAGACGTCGTCCGTCGGTAGGGTGCGGGGTACGGTCACGCGTACGGGCCGCTTGAACGAGCGCGGATCTCCAACGGTGCCGGTCGCGACCGAGAAAGCGAGAGTCTCGGCGGATGCGACCACGAAGCGCTGTGCGCTGACCGGATGGCTCGGCTCCGGATCGAAGGTGCGCAGCGATACCCCGCCGTCGTTCGGCGGTGGATACAGCTCGCCAGTGACCAACCGCGGATCGGGCTCGAGCAGACGCGCGCCGGTCGCGACTAGATCGACGAGCGCACCGGACTGAGCGAGCACCTCCAAAGCTTGGCGCGAAGGCGGCGCGACCAGCAGGTCGAGCTTGGGCGGCACGCGCTTGCTCTTCAGCAGAGCAGCTGCAGCCAAGAGATCGCGCAGCGAGGCGCCCGAGTCCCCGCCCAGGATCACTTGACTCACGGGCTTGCCGGCGATCTCCCGCACGGGCTTCACGACGCCGTCTTCGTCGAGCACCAGCGGATCGACTGCAGACAAGTCGACGCTGATCACGTCGTCACAGGGCGCGCCCGGGTCGGGCAGGAGCCCACGGTGCGCTTTCGAACGGCGTTGGTCGCGCAGATAGACCTCGGTCTTCTCGTCGCTGACGAACACCGCGGCCGACGCCCCCAATTGCGGCGCCAACGCAGCCAGTACTGCGCGATCCGACACGGAAAGCAGACGCGCGCTCGGGCCCGCGAATTCGATCACGACCGGCGCTTGGTATTCGATGTCGACCTTGCGAATGGCGTCGCCGAGGCCGCGTCGCATTAGCTCCAAGCCGACGTCACGTACGCAAACGAACGGTCGCACGCGACCCGACAGCAGCACTTGCACGCTGCGCGGAGGCCGCACGATGACGCTGCCAGTGACCAGTGCCTCGGCGAGCTGCGAAGGTGGCACCACCAACGTGAGCATGCCCGCGCCGCCAACGGAGGCGAGCCGTGGTTCGTCGGTGAGCGCCAGACGCGCCGGGCTACCGAAGCGCTCCAAATGCACCGCCGCCGGGAAGCCGATGCCAGGGCGCGCGATCAGCATGCCGAGGTTCAGCGCGTCCCTCAGGCCGCGCAGGCTCAAGCCAGGAGCGACGTCAGACAGCGCTGTGACGCAGCGGGTGTCGTACGCGATGGCTACTTCCACGGCGCACTTCTTCGCGCCCGCGAGCACCGGCTCTGCGAGCGTGCGATCGGGTTCTCTCGCCAAGACGACTTGGTCGACCTTCACCCTAACGAGATCGCCGTTCAGGTTCGGATCATCCGCGCGCCCGGCGAGGATCTTCTGGGTCATGGTGCGGGGCGGATCCCCCGCTCGCGCACGCATCGGAGTGGCTCGGAAAGTAGCCGCTCGCCCCAAGCAGGGTCAAGGACGGCGACACGGCGCCCCGCCTAGACGGCGATCGCCCGGCGTCATCGCGGCTGCAAGTAGCGCGGGAGCGCTCGATTCTGGTTTGGATCGGTATCCCCAAGGTCGGCCTGCCGGCCTATATGAATTACTTCAGCTTTTCGGAATCGAAGCAGGTGACCGCGTTTTGAAAATTCACTTGCTGAGGCGTTTCGGGCTAACCTGCTGAAATGTTCAAAGAGGCGTTGCAGAGCGTCGTCGACGGCACGGACGGTTGCATCGCGGGCTTGCTCATGGACTTCGAGGGCATCCCGCTCGAAAGCTACGCCAAGGACGACGCTTCGATCGACATCGAGACGGTCGGCGCCGAGGTGAGCGTGGTCGTGAAGGGCATTCAGCGCGCGACCGAGATGCTCGATGCGGGCGAGACCAGTGAAGTGTCGTTTAAGAGCGACAAGATGATCACGCTGATCCGAGTGGTCAACAAGGGCTACTTCGTCGCACTCACGCTGACGCCGGACGCAAACCTGGGCAAGGGCCGCTACCTGCTTCGGCTCCTGGCGCCCAAGCTGGCCGACGAGCTCGCAGCCTGAGGTGGCCGACGCAAAGCGAAAAACGCGCGGCGGGACGCTCTCCGTAGTTCCCGATGCGCCCAAGGCTCGTGCGCGAGGTGCACTACGCGTGTTGGTCTTGAGCGGGCCCAACCTCGATCGGCTGGGCAAGCGTGAGCCGGAGATCTACGGCAAGACGACGCTCGCCGAGCTTCACGAGCGGCTCGAGGCGGCGGGCAGCGAGCGCAAGGCCGTCGTCGAGTGTCGGCAAAGCAATCACGAGGGCGCGTTGATCGACTGGATCGGTGCCGCTGGTGATGACGGCTTCTCCGGTATCCTGCTCAATCCGGGCGCGCTCACTCATTCGTCTTACGCGCTGTACGACGCAATCAAGGGCTCGGGCTTGCCCACGATCGAGGTTCACATCTCGAACCCGGATGCCCGCGAAGCGTTTCGGAGAAACTCGCTGGTCGCCCCCGCGTGCGTCGGCCGCGTCGCAGGTTTCGGCGTCGCTTCGTACACACTGGCGTTGACCGGCCTTTTGGACCGTCTGCAACAGCCGTAGTCGGCCCCGCGGCACGATGTCGCAGCGCGTCGAAGCGCGCACGTTTCTTCGCACTACCGCTCTAAAAGTGGCCTCTGGCCATACGAGTTGCGACAGGGCGATCGTGTGAGTAACTTCCCGCTCCCTCGAACGCCCCGGTCCAACCGGCGGCGCCTTTGCCCGCCTCGGCGAGGCCACTTCGGTACAGGAAGATCTACACCATGCAGCTACCGCTTGATGAACTCCAGAGCTTGCTCAAGACGCTCGATGAAGGCGGTGCGTCAGAATACGAATACGAGGACGAGAAGGTCCGCGTAAAGGTCGTGATGGCGCGCGGTCAGGCTCCGGTCGTCACCGGCATGATGGCGGCTGCCGCTGCTCTGTCTGGCCCCGCGGCGTCGCCCGCGGTGGCGGCGATTGCGGCGACCGATCCGAACGTCGCGTTCGTGACCTCGCCTTTCGTGGGTACGTTTTATCGCGCGCCCTCGCCAGAGTCGGAGGACTTCGTGTCGGTGAACGGTTCGGTCAAGAAGGGCCAGACCCTGTGCATCATCGAGGCCATGAAGCTGATGAACGAGATCGAAGCCGAATTCTCGGGCACGGTCCTCGAAGTGTTGGTCGACAGCGGCAAGAGTGTCGAGTTCGGTCAAAAGCTATTTAAGATCCGCAAGTCCTGAGATGTTCCGAAAAGTATTGATCGCAAATCGCGGTGAGATCGCGATCCGCGTGATTCGCGCGTGCCGTGAGCTGGGGATCGCCACCGTGGCGGTGCATTCCGAAGCGGACGCCCACGCGTTGCACGTGCGCTTCGCGGACGAAGCCGTGTGCATCGGCCCGGCCTCGGCCTCGCTCAGTTATCTAAACATTCCTGCCATCATCAGCGCCGCCGAGATCACTGCTGCCGACGCGATTCACCCCGGCTACGGCTTCCTGTCGGAGAGCACGAAGTTCGCGCAGGTCGTGGAGCAGTGCGGGCTGAATTTCATCGGGCCGTCGTCGGAGTCGATGGCACAGTGGGGCGACAAGCTGCGTGCTCGCGAGGCGGCTACGAAGTTCGGCTTGCCGCTCTTGCCGGGTAGCGTCGCGCTGAAGAGCTTCGAGCATGCCGAGTCCGAGGCCGCGCGCGTCGGCTTTCCGGTGATGATCAAGGCGCGTGGTGGCGGTGGTGGCCGCGGCATGCGCGTCGTGCGGACGCTCTCGGAAGTGCGTCGGGCGTTCGAGTCGGCGACGGCCGAGGCCATGAACGCATTCAAGAACCCAGAGCTGTATCTGGAGCGCTTCGTGGAGCGGCCGCGCCATATCGAGTTCCAGGCACTGGCCGACAAGCATGGCGGCGTTTGGACTTTGGGCGAGCGCGAGTGCTCGCTGCAGCGCAAGAATCAGAAGCTGGTCGAAGAA
>DATCFJ010000106.1:0-9853 GCA_036509605.1 Polyangiaceae bacterium
CCCATGAGCGTAGGGTCGCAGGTTGCGACCTTGGTCAGGTTGGTCGTGACGGCGGCCTTCGCCAGTGTCTCGGCAGCGTCGAGGTACTGCTCGGCCAGCTCGGGCGAAACGGTGAGCGCGGCCGCGTTGTTGTTGAAGCCGAACGCCACTTCTTCGGTGGGGAATTGCTCGGCGATCGTCGTCGCTGTGCCGAGCAGATCACTGACCGTGTTGTCGTACTCGAGGCGCGTGACGCGTCGCACGACTTGCGGCCCCGGATCGACGCTCGTAGCGCAGAGCTCTTTCGTTGCCGCAGCCCCCGATCCCGCGCTGCCTGCGTCGGCATTGGCAGCCACCGCTCCGGTGCATGCACAGAGCGTCACAGCGCAAACAGTCCCCGCCAGCGAATCGAACCGCATCATCACCAAACCTCCGTGCGGGCAAACTGTGCCGAGGTGCGTTGAGGTGCGACGAACACGCAACGTGCCGCACCACGCCTTAGTAGGGGTCCCTCGCGACGAACGGCCAAGGAGGGATCGCGCATAACGGGTCAGTCCCTCAGCGTGCCCAAAGCGGGTCACAAATTCGCCGAGTCACCGCGGTTCGCTTCTCCGACTGCACTTTTATTGAGTCGCAGAACCGGGATTTGCGGCACAAGCTCCCGCGGCGAATCGTGCCGAATCGCTCACATCTGCCGAGTCGCGGGCACAAGTTGCTGCAGACCAACGACGGCCCGTTGGACGTGCTGGCGACCATCGAAACGAACACGACGTTCGAAGACCTGCTCCTCGACAGTGATTGGCTGGAGGTCGACTGCTCGAGAGTGCGGCTTTCTCACTCCCTTGAGGTTATGGCACTGAGCGCGTTCCTGCTTCCCGACTCACGTGAGCTCACAGTCCCGGCCTCGGTCAACGCAAGAGGCTTGACGGGGAGATGAGCATTCGGCGTCTGTCGCCGACGCCTTGAACCTGCGTTTCCTCGGGTTTTCTGGCCGTAACTGGAGGCGCGACCGATCGGCGTCGATCTGCCCAGCGTGGCTCATCTAGACTTCGCCGCGGCGTTGAACGCCCCCCCGGAGGAGATGAATTCCGCCATGCAAGCGACAGACATAGACGACGTTTTGGTCAAGCTGAGGGGCGTCATCGATACCCACCGAGGCAGTCCGCTCGTGTTCTTTCCGGCGGTCTATCGCGCTACGACCGCTCGCGTGCAAGCCGGCATGCAGAAAGGCAGCTTCGTCGACGGGGCACGCATGGGACGGTTCGTGACCGCGTTCGCCAACCGCTACCTGGCGGCGCTCGACGCCGTGGCGCTGGGGGACGGCGGTCCGGCGCGGGCCTGGCAAGTTGCCGTCGACGCTGCTGCTCGCCCGCATACCATGATCCTTCAGCACGTTCTCGTGGGCATGAACGCGCACATCAACTACGACCTACCACTAGCAGTGCTCGCGGCGGCGAACGGGGGCAAGCTCGCAGACCTCGAACAGGACTTCAACGCGATCAACGACATCCTCGCGGCTTTGCTCGATCCCGTACAGAAGGTCATCGATGGCTTCTCACCGCTCTTGAAGATTCTGGACGAGGTCGGAGGTCGCAGCGACGAGCAGCTGGTGACGTTCTCGATCAAGACCGCCCGCGCGGAGGCGTGGCACGAGGCCACGCGCTTGGCCGATGAATCCGTCGAGCAACGGGAACGCTCGAGCGAGAGCTTGGATCGCCGGGTAGCCCTGCTGGCGTCGACCATCCTCGTACCAGACGGAGCGCTGGGCCTGGCCACTAGCCTGATCGCTCGCACCGAGTCGACCGACATCACCGCCATCACGGAGGCGATGCTGGCTATCGACTGACGAGCGCATGGCGACGCTTACTTTTTCAGGAAGGCGAGCGCCTCGGACTCGCTTTCAAAGGCGGCGAGCGCTCCGTCCATCGTGGTTTCGCGGTTGAGGCGGTTGGCCTGTAAAATGCCGATCTTCGTGTCGACCACGACGGCGGTTCGCTCGAAGTTTCGCCCAATCTCTTCACGCAGCGCCGTGAACGCGGCGGCCAGGCGGTCGTCGGTGCTCAGCGGAGCGCGCCGCGAATCCACCAGGAGTCGCTTGCGCTGGCGTCCCAGCTGGTCGAGCGCCGCACCAATGCGCTGCCGCTCCTCCGCGACCTCGGTGTCGTCCAGGAACTGGCGCGCCGAACGGCGCACAAGCACGATCCGCGGTTCGAGCAGCATCACCTCGTGAAATTGCTCAATGGGAACCAAAGGGGTGGGGACCGCCGGCTTGCCTCGCGCCGCGTTGCGACTCGACGGTGGCGTGAGGCCGCCGCCGCGGTTCAGTGCGCCAGAACGGACAGTAGTGCTGGCTTCCGCGGCGCGGCCCAGAGCTGTACCTGGTGGCCCGCTCGAGGGAGGCACCCGCGACGTTCTATCAGTTGTCGTTCGCTCGGGCGGCTGGCTCGTGGGGGCGGCGACGGCGACCTTCTCCCGAAGCGCTCGCGCCAACGCGCGCATGCTCGGAAAGCGCCCTTTCGGATCGCGATCCATGGCCCGGAGCACGATGGCATCCAAGCCCTGATCGACGCGCGGACGCACCTGGCTTGGAGGAACGACCGGCGCGGTCAGGATGGCGTGCATCAGCGCGTAGGGCACGTCACCCGCGAAGGGACTCTGCCCGGTCAAGCATTCGTAGAGCATGATCCCGACGGCGTATTGATCACTGAGAGCGCTCGCTGCTTTCGGGTTCAGCATCTGCTCAGGTGACAAGTAGCGTGGCGTTCCGACGAACGCGCCCGATTGAGTCTGCACGCCCAATGTTCCTCCTCGGGCCACTAGATCCTTCGAGATACCAAAGTCCAGGATCATCGGCACGAGTTCGCCGCTCCGCTCCGCCAACATGAGGTTGCACAGCTTCAGATCGCGATGAACGATCCCGGCGTCGTGCAGCGCGGCGACGGCATCGCAGATCGGAATGAACAGCTCCACCACCTCGCCGTGCGACAAGGGGCCCTGTCGCTCCACTTTGGCGCGCAGGGTCTCGCCCAACAAGAGCTCCATGACGATGAATGGGCAATCCCCTTCGAAGCCAACCTCGAACACCCGAACGATGTTGGGATGACGAACGCTATCCAAGAGCCGCCCTTCGGCTCGGAAGCGTCGCAGCGCGGTCGCGTCGCCGGACGCGGAAGCATCGGGTCGCTTGAGCGCAACCACCCGCCCTGACGGAATGTGCTCGGCTTCGTACACGCGCCCCATGCCGCCGCGGGCCAACAGCCGGACGACTCGGTAGTCGCCGAAGCGCTGGCCAATTTCGGGCGACAGATCAGGCTTCATCGGCAGACCAGCATTCTACGGGCTTGCGTGGACGCGCGCCGCTTTCGCGCGAAGATCGGCGCCGGCCAAACGGCTGAATCCTCGTGGCCTGCTTACTTGAGCGTCCGCCCGCAGGCGGAGGCGCAGAAATAAGCCGACTGCGGAGCCCAAGCACAGCGCCTACCGGCGCATGCCGGGGTGGACCGTTCACTCATCCGCTGGATGCTCAGCCCGAACCCGAGCGAATGCCTTCGACCCGTGCCGGGTACGACGGTGCGCTCGGAACGGATGAAGGTAGGCGGCCATGCGCTGTGCGTGGTCCGCAAGTGCCGGAGATACGCGCGCTACGAGAGCCGGACTCGCCGCCTCGAGCATCAAAGATTGCCCATGCAGGGCTGCATCGGCCAACGTTGGCGTGTCACCGAAGAGGAAGCGCTGCTTGCCCAGAGTGGAAAAGGAAGGCGCCAAGAGTTTTGCCGCTCGGTGGATCAGCAAATCTCGATCGCGCAACCACGAATCGATGCAGCCGGGTCCGAACTTGCGCTCCTTGTTCATGGTGTAGAGCGCTCGATCGCTGGCCGTCGGCCACTGGTGACGGGTGTCGGGCGACCCGACACGAAACAAGAGATCTTCCACGGGGCCGTCGATGAAGTCGGCATAGGCCCAGACCGGTCCTTCGAGGGGCGACGGTACGAGCCAACCAGCGTCCGCGCGCGCGAGCAGATGTTCGCAGATAGCGCGCGATTCGACGATAGGCTGGCCGGAGTCATCTACCAGTACCGGCACCCAAACGTAGCCCCCCGTCAATTTCGCGAGCTCATTCCGCTCGCCGTAGCTGACGTCAATCACTTCGTAGGGCAGGCGCAACAGGTCGAGCACTGTCTGAACCTTCCGGGCGAACGGGCTATGCCGAAACCGATACAGCTTCATCGGCATCACGTGGCGCTGAATTGCCCGCGCAGCAAGGCGCTAGTGCTTCCACCGACCCATGAAAAAACCAACCAACGTTGGCTATTCTCACCGTGGTGCGCCCTGGTAGGAGAGTTCAGAACTGCCGTCGCCGCGGCCGCGTAGTCTGCGCGAACTGATCCCGCAGATTGGGCACGAAGCATCTCGCGCGAGCTTCGGCGATGCGCTCAATCGGACCGCCGGACTTCGCTCCAACGCGGCCCCAAACCGTAGCTTGTCATTCCATCGCGATGATGGCCTTCCCCGGAACCCGATTGCCGGCTTCCAGATCGCCAATCAGGGCGATGGCGTCGGAGAGGGAGGCGGTGCGGCCAATGGTGATCGGGAAGCGGCCGGCGACGGCCAAGTCGACGAACGCGCGCACGTTGGGAGAGAGCTCGCGCTTGCTGGCGAACACGATGTTCACGTCCACGGGTGGAATCGACCAATCCGGGAAGGCCGCGCCGAACGCTACGATCGCCTTCAACACCCGGCCCGAAGACACCGCTGACGCTGCCGCCCGGCAACTCGAGGGTGGCTGATAGCTGTCTTGGCTTGGGTCCGGTGATGTAAGCGAATGGTCGACGAGTCGTCGCTTCCGACGATTTGGAGCACAACACGAGTAGGAGACTGACAACCTTACCCTGCAGGCCTGGATGGCGCGCGCGCGTGACAGTGCGTAAGCCGAAAGATCCGCCTTGCTCGGCAGGGGGATGCCCGTCTCTATCGGCAAATTGGTTTTGGCGAACCCCGATCTAGTTGCGCGCATCCGAGCTGGCGCGCCTAACAACCAGCCCGACTCTGGCACCGTGGAGAAGCACGCTCGTCACGGACTATCCCGCGCTGAGCACAGCGGTCGCCCCAGGAGCGCGAGGGCTCACGTCAAAGGAGTGAAAACGCGCAACCGAGCTTCCTAGGACTCGTCGTTACCATTCCACCTCGCGTGATCTGCGCGCAGGTGAGGGAACGTTTCTCGATGAGTCGCGCCCACCCATCGTGCACTCACGGCAGCGGCGAGTGTGGCGATTGCGTGGCGTCGAGGCTTACCCTATGCGGCGGACGCCCTCGGCGTCGACTAGCGCACGAAGACGTCTCGCCGATGCATGGAGCGCTACGGCGCCACACTTGCACGCACGCTTCCCATGCACGAGTATGCAAACATCAAGCTCGCCGACGCCGCATGCTGATGCGGGACGCGGCGCGCAACGTTTCAGCGCGGGCTCAGCGGGCCGCTACGCGATTGTGATCAGCGTTCCCGGTAAAAAGGCAATTCAGATGATCGTCATTACTGCGCCCACGGGCACCATTGGCCACCAAGTCCTCGAGAATGTCCTCAACGGCGTCGCCGCGGTCCGAGTCGTGCTGCGCGACCCGAAGCGTCTCCCCTCGCACCTACGCGAACGCGTCGAAATCGTGCAGGGCTCGCATGGCGACGTCGCTGTCGTAAACCGGGCATTCGCGGGCGCCGATGCCGTGTTCTGGCTCGTTCCACCGGACCCGCACGCCAAGAGCGTGGAAGCCGCGTATCTAGACTTCACCCGGCCTGCCTGCGCTGCGATGAAGAACCACGGCGTCCGGAGAGTGGTCGGAGTTTCGGCCCTCGGTCGTAACACGGCACCGGTCAAGAACGCTGGACTGGTCACTGCATCGCTCGCGATGGACGACCTGATCGCGAGCTCGGGCGTGGCCTACAGAGCGCTGACGATGCCCTCGTTCATGGACAATGTCCTCCGCCAGGTAGCGACGATCAAGGCCCAGGGCATGTTCTTCGCGCCGCTGTCCGGGGACCGCAAGCTTCCGACGTGCGCCAGCCGCGACATCGCGACAGCTGCCGCTCAGCTGCTGCTCGATTCGTCCTGGCGCGGACAAGATCACGTCGCGGTGCTCGGCCCCGAAGACTTGTCCTTCAATGACATGGCGCAAATCATGTCGGAGGTGCTCGGTAAGTCAGTGGCGTTCCAGCAAATTCCTGGTGATGCCTTCAAAGCCAGGTTGCTCGGGGCAGGCATGTCCGAAGCCATGGCGCAGGGCACGCTCGATATGATGGTGGCCAAGAACGAGGGCCTCGACAACGCCGAACCGCGAACGCCGGCGAACACCACTCCCACCAGTTTTCGACAGTGGTGCGAAGAGGTGCTGCAACCCGCGGTCCTCGCCTGATCCAACCAATCGCTCGAATTTCCGCAGGAGAAAAGACATGCAACTGACCGGGAACACCATCCTCATCACCGGCGGTACTAGCGGCATCGGTCGCGCGCTTGCCGAGGCTTTCCATCAGCGTGACAACCAAGTGATCATCGCCGGCCGTCGCCAGGCTTTGCTCGACGAGATCAGCGACGCCCACCCTGGCATGCAGGGCATGCCACTCGACGCCGACGACCCGCGTGCAATCGAGGTCTTCGCGCGCGAGGTGCACGAACGGTTTCCTCGCCTCAACGTGCTCATCAACAACGCCGGCATCTCCAGGCCCGAAGACTTCACTGCCCCTGCTATCGATCTGTCTGCGGCGCGATCGATCATTCAGACCAACATCCTCGGCGTTCTAGAGCTGACCGCCGCGCTCCTGCCTGTCCTCAAACGACACTCACGGAACGCCGAAACACCGGAACTGCTTCTGTGGCTCGCGTCACGACTTCAGGAGTAGTCACGGAATTCCCCAACGTCTTTTCAGGAGTGTGGGGCATCACGGCTGGCCCTGACGGCCGGGTATGGTTCGCTGGCGGTTTGGGCATCGGCGCCATTAGCAGCACAGGTGTGGTCGAACCGTTTCCATTGCCCGGCCCAGCACGCCGTGAACGCAACGCCGCGTGCGAACCGCTGACCGCGCACGACGGTTGACGGCACGCCGCTTGCTCCGCATGGCCGCATGCATATCGGAGTCATCGTCGGCAGTCTTCGCCGTGGTTCGCTCAGTCGCAAGCTGGCAAGCGCACTCGTCGCGCGCGCACCCTCGAGTTTCGAGTGCAAAACCATCGAAATCGCAGAGCTTCCGCTCTACAACGAAGATCTGGAGTCGTCCCCACCGGCAGCATGGGTTGCATTTCGAGAGGCGATCCGCTCGTGTCAGGCGCTGCTATTTGTCACGCCGGAGTACAATCGCTCCGTGCCAGGCTGTCTCAAGAACGCAACCGACGTCGGTTCGCGTCCGGAGGGGAAAAATGTTTTCGCGCGCCTGCCGGCCGCGGTGGTGAGCGTCAGCCCGTATTCACTGGGCGGATTTGGCGCCAACCACGCGCTGCGGCAGAGCTTCGTCTATCTGGACCTGGCAGTGATGCAGCAACCAGAGGCGTACGTCGGCGATGTGGGCGACGTGATGGATCCCAACGGGACCATCACGAACAAGAAGACCGACGCTTTTCTGACGGCGTTCATGCAAGCGTTCGAGCGCTGGGCCAACGCGACAGGAGCTGGCGCTGAGGAGGGTTTCGATGCGTTCCTAGCGCGCCGCGAGGCAATTTCCAGCCAATACATCAGCGGCAAAGCGGAGCCGCTGCTGGGCATCTCGACCGCGAGCGACCCAGCTACTTTCTTCCCGCCCAACGGTGAACGCCTGCAGGGTGCCTCGCAGGTGAATGCCGCTAACGAACAAGGCGCGAAGGCATTTGCCCCCGGCAGCGTCGGGCGATTCGAGGTGCTGCAGTCAGGATCGAGCGGCGGGCTCGGCTTCTGGACAGGCATCCAGCACGCCGAAATGACGATGAAGGGCAAGGACAAGCCTGTCTCAGTGCAGCTTCGCACCACCGAAGTCTTTCGAGTGGAGCAAGGCGCCTGGAAGCTCATTCATCGGCACGCCGACATGGGGCGAGGCGATAAATGATGAAGCGCGCCTGCTTCGGTCACCGAGGCCTGACCCTGTCGTATCTCGATAGCGGTGGGAACGGAGCGCTCATCGTTGCGCTGCACGCGATGTGGATGGAGGCCCGTACGTTCGAAGGCTTCGCTCGAGTGATGCCCGAGTGGCGTGTCGTATCGCTGGACCAACGCGGTCACGGCCTCAGCGATCACTCGTCTGACTACTCGCGCGCCGCCTTCGTCGGCGACATCGCCGCGCTGCTCGAGCACCTCGAGGCGTCCAAGCCGGTAGTGCTCGTCGGCAACTCGCTCGGCGGCAACAACGCGATCGCCTACGCACGCCAGCACCCCGATCGGGTTCGCGCGCTGGTCGTCGAAGAGAGTCCGCCGGAAGCGCACGGCTCGCTGGATTTCGTGCTCGATTGGCGCGGCATCTATCCGACTCGGGAGGAGCTCGAACGGAAGATCGGCGAACGTTTGGCCTGGTCGGTTGCACCCAGCTTCAGGGAGACGGCGAAGGGCTGGACTCTTGCCTGCGATCCCGACGAGCTGGTCGCGATGCAGCGGGTCTTGAATGGCGACTTCTGGTCAGATTGGCTCGGAACGAGCTGTCCCGCGCTGGTGGTCCGGGGAACGCAGAGCAGGGCAGTCGACGGCGCGCTGCTCGAAACCATGGCCAAGCGACGACCCAATACAGAACTGCTCACACTGCAGGCTGGCCACGTTACTCATCACGACGACGCGGCGGGCTTCAACGCCGCAGTCCGGAAATTTCTCCAGGAAGTGAACGGCTAAAGCTGCTCGTCGCGGGCTTCTTCCGGCCAGGGTTGCAGCCAACGCAAAGCCATCAAAGGTCCGTCATGGTAAGGCCCGGATGCTGCTCGGATGCGCGCGCGGCTACTTCGAGACCCTCACCAGGGTGTGGTTGGTGCTGGTTTCTGACGCGTGTCGCCGCACCGGCGCGC
Source organism: Polyangiaceae bacterium (assembly GCA_036509605.1). Lineage (GTDB taxonomy): Bacteria > Myxococcota_A > Polyangia > Polyangiales > Polyangiaceae > PMG-095. The sequence continues at coordinate 8,982 of DATCFJ010000106.1, forward strand.
TCACGTCCACTGCGCTACTCACGAGCTGCCCCGAGTTGATTGCTCGGCAGCGCGAGAGCCCGGTCTCCACCAAACATAACTCTGGATACCGGGGCATTGATCGGGCTCAAGCGTGCCGCCCGACGTACGATGACCCAGCTGAAGCTCGCTGAGCAGTTTGGGTACGAGCTGACGGTCCCGACTACGGTCATCGTAGAGGCGTGACGCCGGCGTTCTGCGCGGGTCGCCGCGCTGCTCGAAGCCTGCGTCGTCGAGCCGCTCTTCCCCGACTTGGCCCGCGTCGCTGGAGAGGCAATCGCCGCAGTGAAAGGGGCGACTGTGGTCGACGCGGTCGTGATGGCATCGGCAGCTTCGAGTTTTGACCGCGGATTTTGCTGACCTCGATCGCTTGCGCTCCTATTTCCCCGAAGTCCGATTGCTGCAGGTCTAGCGACGTGTCTCGGAGCTGCGTCGCCCGGTGAACGCTTCCACCTGGCCGCCAAAAACCAACCAACGCTGGCCTTTGCAGCGTAGCGCGCCCTAGTAGAAGAGTTTAGAACCGCGGCGGACCAAGTGCCGGTGGCACCCCAGTGCCCCTTCGGGTAGTGCTTTGCGGGGGTCGACCGGTCCCTCATTTTTACTGGCTCGACATGAGCCCCCGCCGTAGACTGCCGTATGGGGTGTCGCTTCGCCCGGGGGATTTTTTTAGGCATTCTATTGGTCGCGAATGCGTCCTGCGACTCTCAAACTTCCGACGCGCCGGGCAGCGGGGGGCTTGCTAAAAGCGGCGGCTCGACAAGTACTGGCGGCAGGAGTCCAACAGGCGGTGCAGGGACTCGCGGGACCACGGCCGGAACGGGCGGCACGACGAGTACTGGCGGCGGGAGTACGAC
>DATCFJ010000107.1:0-4615 GCA_036509605.1 Polyangiaceae bacterium
TTCATCTGTGGCTTCTTGAGCTGCGACGCTGAGCTGAGCCAGGCCTTTTTGGGCGGTTTGCCCTCGCTGATCAAGGTGAACCTTCTCGGTGACCCAGCGGGGCAATGGCTGGAAAACACGCTGCGGTTCTCGGTCTCCCAGGCTGCCGCTCGCGAGGCTGGCGCGGGCGCCATGCTGACGAAGCTTTCGGAGGTGTTGTTCGCCGAGACGCTCAGACGCTACGTTCGTGAGTTACCAGACCAGCAGACGGGCTGGTTCGCTGGCGCGCGCGACGCCAACGTCGGCAAGGCGCTCACGTTGATTCACCATCGACCAACTCACGCGTGGACGCTCGCCGAGCTCGCACAAGAGGCCGGAGTCTCGCGCACCGTGCTCGCCGAGCGCTTCCACCACTTTCTCGGCGACCCGCCCATGGCCTATCTGAAGCGTTGGCGGCTACAGCTGGGCGCGCGAGCGCTCACGGCTACCAGCCACAGCGTGGCCCGCATCGCTTCAGAGGTCGGTTACGAGTCGGAGTCCTCCTTCAACCGAGCCTTCAAGCGCCAGTACGGCCTGCCCCCCGCCCGCTACCGCAAGGACAAGGCCGAAAGGCGCCCTAATGAGGCGATCGGCGGATAGGGGATTCGCGGTTCGCCGCGCGCTCAATGGGGCGGCGGTAGCGAGTAGTACCCACACTGCGAGCTCGACGAAGCGCACAGCGAGCTGGCCGCGATCACGAGTAAGAAGGACCCCAGCACAGCCAGCACGAGGCCTACGGGCGGCGGCTCGGTGCCCGCCCGGACCTTCCGTGCGGTAAAGCAGGCTGCGACCGGCGGCACTTCATTCGGTGAGCAGTATTCGCCAGCGGTAATTTCGAAACCGGGACATGCCTGCAAGCAATCGAGGTACCCGCGCGGGGATTCTTGAGACTGGCACGCCCCGTAGCAACGGAAGGCCCCACCGGGGTCGACTGGATTGGCACGTAACAAGAGGCGATAGCGAGTGGTGTCCGGGTCGGGCCGATGCGCGTAAGCCGCGCCTGGGTTCGATTGCCCATGGCAACCGAACGGAACCAACCCGAGCATCAGCCCCAGCGCGAGCGAGGCTCGCAACCGCGCCCCTCGTGATGAATGTCGTGGGGCGTGGGCCGAGTAGCATTCAGATTACCCATGGCAGCCGTCACGATCTGCGACTGCTTCGGGCGGGCGAGTGGATGCGAGACAAGCTGTTGATCTTCGATCTAGGCTATTTTCAGGGACATCTCTTCAGTCGAATCGGGGTGTATGGCGGCTTTTTCTTGAGTCGGCTCAAGAAACACACCAATCCGCTGATCGTTGCCACGGCTCGTCCCGAGCACCAGCGCTTCGTTGGCAGCAAACTGCAGGATGCCGTCGCTCGGATGCACGGCGAGCCGATCGACTTTGACGGCACACTCCACTATCAGACCCATCGGTCCAAGTGGCGACACCATACGATGCCGGTGAGAATCGTCGGGGTGTGGAACCCTGCAGCACTTCGCTACCACCTCTACCTGACCAATGTGCCCCGAGAGAAGCTCGGCCTCGAGCACATCCCCGCCGTCTATGCCGCCCGCTGGGAGATCGAGCTGCTGTTTCGCGAGCTCAAGACCCAATACCGAATCGACGACCTCCGCAGTCGCAGCCGCCACGTGACCGAATGCCTCCTGTACGCTTCACTGATCACGCTCGCCGTCAGCCGACGCCTTCATCGACTGCTCGCTCCCAATCCAGAGCGCCTGCCGCAGCGACATCCGCTGGATCGCTGGGCCGTGTTGTTCACCACGATCTCTCGCGACCTGCTCGACCTTGTTATCGGCCCGACTTCACAACGGTCCTTCATCGCCGTCCGTCTGCGGCGATTCCTGCTGCACGAAGCCCCAGACCCCAATCGTCGCCGACTCCTGTTGCCAGTACGTGCTCAACTGGGTCAATTCGGGGCGCTCGCGTGAGCCGCTATCCGATCACCAATGAGAAACCGTTAGGTAAGCCAACACTTAGCTCGTGTTGCTCTCCAAAGAGACTCGCATGCCACGAGCATCGGGTTCAAGTGGGTCTCTGCCGGTCGCTGACTGAGGTAGCTTTGGATGCCTTAGACCCCTTCATGGCAACGTGAAGGCTTTCTCGCTGGCTGGCACGCGAGTGGGAGTCCTCCTCAGCGACGGTACGTTGAAGGTCAAGGAGGGCTCAATCTCCTCCACCTGGGTAACGGAAGCGAGCGGGATTCAAATCGTCGCCATCTCGGGAAACCGAATCGCTGGCCTCGCCAACGGAGTGCTCAATGTAAAAGAGGGTGGTTTGAGCGCCACGTGGGTACCGGTAGCAACGAACGTTCACGCATTCGACATCTATACGCCCGACGAATGGAATGGGGCGCGGGCACGGAAGACCTCGAGCGCATGGCTATGGCTGTCCTCGCTAGTTGGCCTGGCTAACCAACTATTACAGCTGCAGCCTCCCACAAGCCCCACATGGTACTGACCTGCCTGGCGGTGTGCGCGCCAACACCAATGTCTTTCCGCGCTACAAGCAGCCCGACGGACAGGTAGGCGTGCACGTGGCGGTCGTGCCATCGCCGCTGCTCGTAACGGCTCCCGTCCAACCCGAGCTGGCGAGCGCTGCGCCGAAAGCATCCACCTGGCACTGACACAGCCTGGGATTCGCCGAAAAATTCGCGGGCGCGCTGGGTGAGAGCGCAAAATCCGACGCGAGCGGGACATTGCTCAGCGTCGTGTCGTGAATGTTCAGGCCGCCTGCGGTGAGGTGCGATGCACCGGTCGCGCCGAGCGTCGCCGCGGGCGAAAGTGACGTTAGCTCCAGCGTGCCCCCGACGGACGTCAAATGCGTGAACAGCGTGCCGCCGCACGAGTTATCTACGTCTCGCAGCGTGAGCGAACCTCCGACCGTTTGGAGCGCCGAGGCCAGATGTCCGCCAATCGTGACCAACGAGTCCGTGCCGCCAGTGAACGAGTTGTTGGCGCCTGCAACGGAGAAGGATCCGCCCACCGTGCTGAGCGCATCGAGCAGCGTACGGGAATTGGGCGCTAGGCTCAGCGAGACGTTGCCAGCGACGCTCGTGAGCGAGGTCAGCAGGTTTGCTTCGTCTAGGTCGCCGACGCCCCAATCGACGGTCAGATCCCCGTTGATGTGCGTGAGCGCGTTAGCGCCGACGAAGTGGCTCTGGAAAAAGGTACCCCGAATCGTAAGGTTGCCGCCGAGCTCCGTCAGCGAGGGCAGCCCGTAGGTCATGTAGATGCCGTAGTCGGAGAACACGCCGCCGACCTTGTGATTTGTGAGCAGCAAGTTGCCCGTGACCGTGGCCAACAGCGGCGTGTCGAGAACACCGCTTTGCCGCACTGGATGCTGGGGATCCGTGGCAGGAAAAATGTTTTGATGTTGCAGCACCACGCTCATGTCGCCGTTCACCTGTGCGAGGAGTGGCAAGGAAAGCGTTGGAGAGATCGAGCTATCGATCGTGAGGTTGCCGTTCAAGATACGCACGCAGCGGTAGAGATCGGCCTGCTCCTGACCGACGATGGCGATGTCTCCCGTGTGCGTCACGCCACGCGTCAGGACGACTTCGGGCGTGGCGCAGGCGATCTGCTGATCCAGGGTCGGGCTCGCGGGTAGCGCGGCGAGGCAATGCGCGTCTTGACCCGCAAGCGCTTCGCCGTGGTTCGTTTGCAGCCGAAAATGGGCGGTTCCGCAGTCCCCTTGCCAGGCTTGCGAAGGAACCCGGACGCGCACGGAGAAGTGATTGTCCGTGCCGACGCTGCCTGAGCCAAGCGTGACGTAGCGGCCCGGCGACGTCAGCACCAGAACCTCCACTTCGAGTCCCGCTCGGTGCTGCACGACGCCGTCGAAGGTGACGCTGGCCCCGCCGTCGGTGACGTCGGTATTGCTGTGCGGGCTCGTGACGCACGACGACGCAAACAGCCCCACGCTCAACACCACTGCCTGCGCGAAACACGCGCGGCGCGAGACGCCACTGATAAGACTTGTTGTGATCATTGCAGTCCTCCCACGCGACCTTGTGCCCCAACTCGGCGCGCGCGGAAATGGTCAATTTGCTGACATGCGCAGTGCAGCCAGTCGCCCTTTGATCTTATCGACGTTTTCGTCAGTTGCGACACCGGCGCGTGCTTAAAACTGCGACCTCTCGACGCTGGCGGCTTCATCCTCCGCCGCTGCCACCGGGGCGTCGGCCGCCCGTCCACACCCGCCCTCCCACCAGCGGGCGACACCGTGCCGGCTCGATCGGCACGCGCGAAGGCTTTGGCTGCCTGTCCGAGGGCATGGTCGAGATCATTCCGCACCGGTCGACTTGTCGTTCAGCCTTCCGCAAGAACGGACTCAGACGTCTGCGCCAGCACGGCCCGTCCGAAACCAGCGCGAATCGTCGCGGACGGATGACTGCGCGTAGTAATCGTTAGGTAAACCGACACTTAGCTCGTGTTGCTCTCCAAAGAGACTCGCATCGTATCCGTCCGGTGCCGGGTAGCGTTCCATCGAGCAGCGCACGGCGTGATGCTCGCGCGCGATGTCTCGATTATCAAAGCGTGGAGCTGAATTTTGGGCAACGGTCGTGGCGGAGGCGAGAAAAGGCGCCATTCCCCGTG
>DATCFJ010000108.1:0-4543 GCA_036509605.1 Polyangiaceae bacterium
TTACGCGCATCGGACCAAGACGACCGCTATTTACGCGCGTGGGGACGCCGGCGACATCCGGGTCGAGCTCGGTAGCCAGCATCTTGATTTTGCTATCAAGCCGGTGCGCTGCGAGCTGGAGTTCCGGCGCGCGCTCGCCAACGCCAGCGGGCAGTCCTTGGTGCTCCTGGTCGACTACGAAGCCGACCGCCTGCCCGCAGATCTTCAAGGACGCCTCGCACGCGGGCGTGTCTACGCAGTAGACCGCAGCCGACGGCTAGCTCGCTTGTTCAAGGCCCAAGGGGTCAGTGCTCAGGTGCTCGCGAGTCGCCCCCTCTGCGAGCTGCTGCTGGAGGATCCCCGCCCCTTCGCCCTGCCCTTGTCGGGACCGACCGTTGATCTGCGAAGCGCTTGGCGGGCGTTACTCCACCGGCACGTCGGCATCCCCTTTGACGGTGATTTGACGGCCGAACGCCTGCTGTTCGAGCTCCTGATGCGTCCACCCACCAGCCTTGCATTGGACAAGCTCGGCGCGTCGGCCGCAGGCGGCCTGGAACTGATTCAGTACCTCAAAACCGTCACGGGCGGCATCGGGCCATTAATCTGGAAGGCGTGGCTGCGCGGCACGCTACGAACCGTTGCGGCACTGGCCTTCGTACTCGAGGTCAGCGCCGGAAAACTCGCAGAGAACGCCGCCCTGCGTGCGACTCTGCTGACCTTGTTCCAGGGTCTAGATCCCTCGCTCAAGGACACGATAAGGGACACCCCCGGCCTACTGGAGGACTGGGGGGCTCTCGCCGGCAAGCTGTACCTGCGCATCAACACCGACTCGACCCGGGAGCTTTGTCGCACCCTGATCGCCGAAGCCAACGGGCTCATCGCCGATGATGAGTTGGCCAAGCAGGTGCTAGCGACCAGCCGATACCTGCCCATTGCGTATGAAGTTGCCGAGCGCAGAGCAACGGCCGCGTTGCTCGATGCCGCACGCGCTAAGCCGAGCCCAAAGGTCGTTGAGCGAGTCGACGAAGACGTCAAACTCCTCGCCAACCACCAACGCGCCAATACGGAGGCGGGCCGTGAGCTCGTCGCACGCATGAAAATGGCCGTACGGTTGCTCGCTTACCTCGCGAGTCGGCCCGATCTGGAAGCCCGATCGCGCGATCATGGATCAAACGGCGCCGTCTACGCGCAGAGCACGCACTACGTCAGCGACGGGGCTTTCGTGGACCACGCACGCGAACGCACGCGAGGCACGGTCGCCACGGATCTGGAGAAGGCCATCGACGCCGTATTGAGCAAGGTCGACGACGTGCGCCAACAGGACGACGAGCACTTCGCCCGAGCGTATGCCGGCTGGATCACGTCCGGCAGCCCGCCTTCCGAAAAGCTTGTGCCGATTCACAAGGGACTGGACGTGTATGCCGCCCAGTTCCTAAAAGGGAAACCGCACCGACGCCTACTCGTGGTGCTGCTCGACGGCATGTCCTGGGCCAACGCGGTCGAGCTCCTCCGCGACTGCGAGGACAATCACTTTGGTCTGCTGAAGTTCAATGATGCTAAGTGCACACCGCTGCTGGCCGCGCTGCCCTCACTCACCGAAGTGAGCCGTTCGGCGCTCTTTGCAGGCAAGCCGATCAAACCGAGCGAGGCTGGTACGGGCAAAGATCCGGACCGCTTCAGTGTTCACCCCGGGCTCAAGAAGATCGGCATCGAATCAGCGAAGCTCATCCTTCGCGGCGACGTCGAAACCCAGTCGGGTCACCTGAGCACGAACGCGCTGACGCTAGTGCGTTCGCCGGAACGCCTCGTCGCCTTGGTCGTCAATGCGCTCGACGACCAACTCAGCGGGCCGCGACAACTACGGGTGCCGGCCGACTTTGCCCACATCAAGCTCCTCCGCCGCTTGCTCGACGAAGCCACGGAAGCCAATCGCGCGGTGCTGCTGGTCGCGGATCACGGCCACGTGCTCACGGACCGCCCGATGAAGTCCGTCGGCTTTTCGGGAGATGGCGCGCGCTACCGTTACATTGGTGACAACGAGCCCCTACTGCCGCATGAAGTCGCGCTCTCGAAGGACCACTCGTTTGTCAAAGCCGGCAAAACAAGGGTCGCCATGCTCTACCGCGATTCCGACGCCTACGGCACGCCCACGACCACCGGCGAACACGGCGGCATCTCACTCGCCGAAGTAATCGCCCCGGCAGTCATCATCGCGTCCGACCAGTTGCGCTCGCGCGTGGAGACAGCCGAGGGCGTTCAGGACGCCGAGCTCGACGTGACGCCATTCCCGGTGCCTGATTGGTGGCAGTTGATTGTCGCCGGCAAATCCCCGCGCCCGACCCCAAAGGTCGAAGCGAAGCCGACGTCGGTCAAACCGCAGATCGACCTGCCGTTCTTGGCGCCGACGTCAGCGGTTCCCGCGGCCGCGGAGGTGACCAGTGTTTGGCTCACGCGGCTCACGGCTTCCAAAGCGTTCGGGGGCCGTCCGGCGCACGAAGTCGCAGCCTTCAAGAACGTGATCGCACCGCGCATCGCCTTGCTCGCGGACCTGGGCGGCCGGCTCTCACTCGAGAATTTTGCAAAAAAGGCGCAAGTACTGCCGCGCAACGTGGGTGGGGTGGTTTCCGAGATGCAGGAATGGATCAACTTCGACGGCTACGCGGTGGTTGAGTACGACCCGGTCCTCAAACGGGTCGATTTGAAGCTCGACCTGCTCGAAAGCTACCTGCAGGAGATGGGCTGATGGACCTGAGTAGCCTGCGTCGCAAAGAGATCATCGCTCCCTTGCGCAACGGCACGGTCCCGCGGCGCGGGCTCGAGCACTTGGCAGTGGGGCTCGACCGCTTCGAGGCCGCGATCGACGAGGAGCTCGATCGCGCGTCCCACGGTCAGGGCGTCTTCAAGGCCGTCCGCGGTGAGTACGGCACGGGAAAGACCTTCTTTTCTCGCTGGGTGCAATACCGAGCCCAGCAGAAGGGCTTCGCTACTTCGGAAGTGCAAATCTCGGCCAGTGAGACCCCGCTCTACCGGCTGGAGACCATTTACCGGCGCGCGCTCGAAAACCTGCGCACGAAAGAATGGGATACCGGGGCATTCCGTTCGCTCATCGACAAGTGGTTCTACGGACTCGAGCAGGAAATCCACGCCGAGCGCGGCGAGCTTACGGGCGATGCGCTTTCAGAAGCAGTGGGTACATTGCTCGAGGTCCGGCTAGGCGCCATTCGCGACACTCAGCCGCTCTTCGCGACCGTACTTCGCGCCTGCTACAAGGCGCGCGTCGAGGAGGACAACGCAACCGCAGACGGGCTGCTCGCGTGGCTGATGGGCCAGCCCAACGTGGGCGCCAATATTAAACGCCCGGCCGGCATTCAAGGCGACATCGATGCCACGGCGGCGGCCGGTTTTTTTCGTGGGCTGCTGGCCGTTCTCGGCGAAACCGGCCGCAAAGGCATGCTGCTCGTGCTCGATGAAGTGGAAACCATTCAGCGCACTCGAAGCGACCTGCGCGAGCAGAGCTTGGACGCGCTTCGCAAGCTGATCGACGACTTGGATGGCGGTCGCTACCCTGGGCTGTACGTCATGATCACGGGGACAACGGCGTTTTTCGAGGGCCCTCAGGGCATCAAGAAGCTCGCAGCTCTGGAGCAGCGCTTGCACGAGAACTTCAGCGGCGACCCCAAGTTCGACAACTCGCGCGCAACCCAGATGCGACTCATGCCGTTCGACGTGGAGCGCCTCGTGGAGGTCGGCCTCAAAGTGCGCGCGATCTATCCGAGCAAGGCACCCGAACGCGTCGCCGCCAAGGTCGACGATGCTGTGATCCGTAACCTGGCGGTTGGATTGACCGGAAAGCTCGGCGGCAAGGTCGGAGTCGCGCCGCGGCTATTCCTGCGGAAAATGGTCAGCGAGCTGTTGGACAAGGTGGACGAGCATCCCGACTACGAGCCGAAGCGCGACTTCAAGCTCGTCGTGGACGCGCGTGAGATGACTGCCGACGAGCGCGACGCCGCGGGCATCGAGACCAGTGTCGACGACATCGCGCTCGACCTGGGCAAACCCAAAGCCGCAGAGCCTGACGAATGACGGCGTTCGATCGCCTGACAGGGGCGGTTCAATACCAGATCCTCAACACGCTCGGCTTCAGCCAGCTACGGCCGGTGCAGGAGCAATCGATCGATGCGATCCTGGACGGAAACAACTGCGTCGTGCTTGCACCGACGGCCGGTGGAAAGACTGAGGCGGCCTTCTTTCCTATCCTTTCGGCGATGGACGCTGGCGACTGGAAGCCGGTCTCCGTTCTCTATTTGTCGCCGATCCGCGCGCTACTCAACAATCAGGAAGCGCGTATCGGCCGCTACGCCGAGACGATCGGTCGCCGCGTGTTCAAATGGCACGGAGACACGACGCCTGGCCCGCGCAAAGCGTTCCTGAAAGATCCCGCCGACATCCTGCTCACCACGCCGGAATCGCTGGAAGCGATGCTGATGAGCCCGAACGTCTCCGCGGCCCGCCTGTTTGCCGGCCTGCGCGCGGTCATTATCGACGAAATCCATGCCTTTGCCGG